>CAZYLE010000047.1:0-10221 GCA_964648675.1 uncultured Dehalococcoidales bacterium | reverse complement strand
AACAAGTACAGGCGCTATTTTTCAGGATTTATGAGGTATTATGAGGTATAATAAAGGGACGAAAGCAAAATAGCGTGACTCGTTAGATATTGTAAACATGAGGGCGTTCAAAAATGTAGCGCGAGGCTTTAGCCTCGCTTAAGGCGACCCTGAAGAAGGGTCGCGCTACGTGGTAGGAAGGAAGTGAGAAATGCCAACAGTAGCTGTTATTGGGGCGCAGTGGGGAGATGAGGGCAAAGGCAAGATTGTTGACCTCCTTGCGGAGAAGGTAAATGTAGTAGTGCGTTTCTCCGGCGGGAACAACGCTGGTCATACTGTAATTAATCCCTATGGTGAGTTCAAGCTGCATCTCGTTCCTTCCGGTATATTTCATCGGGATGTTGTCAGCATTATCGGCAACGGTGTGGTCGTCGATCCCGCCGTGCTCCTCAAGGAGATCGAGGAGCTGAGGAACGTTGGTGTGAATATGGGCAGCTTATTTGTAAGCGACCGCGCTAACCTGATTATGCCCTATCATAAGCTTCTCGACGGTTTGGAGGAGGATTCACGCGGCGGCGGTGCTATCGGAACGACAAGAAGAGGGATTGGTCCCTGCTATGCAGATAAGGCTGGCCGACTGGGAATTCGCGCCGGTGAGCTACTAGATAAAGAGGTCTTTCGGGAGAGGCTTCGCTCCGTTTTGGAACAGAAGAACCGTATCATCACCAAGGTTTATGAGGCTAAGCCTCTTTCTCTGGATGAAATCTATGATAAATATTGCGATTATGGGGAGATTCTGGCCCCCTTCATAAGAGGGACTGACTTGATGGTGCTGGAAGCGTTAGAAAGCGATAAAAAGGTCTTGCTGGAAGGGGCACAGGGGACGATGCTGGATGTCGATTTTGGTACCTACCCCTATGTTACCTCCACCTCCACCATCATAGGAGGCGCTTGCTCGGGATTGGGGCTGAGCCCGACGAAAATAGACCGTATCATCGGTGTTTATAAGGCCTACAGCACCAGGGTTGGGGCAGGTCCTCTGGTCACTGAGCTCTGCGACGAGACAGGGGAGTTGATTCGGCAGCGAGCCCATGAATATGGTGCCACTACAGGCAGGCCCCGCCGCTGCGGTTGGTTCGACGCGGTTACAGGGCGCTTTAGCGCTCGTATCAATGGTTTTTCCGAGTTTGCCCTCACCCGCCTCGATATTTTCGATATCCTGCCTTCACTCAAGATATGCACTGGCTACAAGCTTGATGGCAAGACGGTGACAATTCCTCCGAGCAACTCTGCCCTGTTGGCGCGGTGCGAACCCATCTATGAGGAGCTTGACGGCTGGCAAACCGACATAAGCGAGCTTCGTCGCTTTGAGGACCTGCCCGTTAAGGCTCGCTCCTACGTTGGGAGACTGGAGGAACTTATAGGCTGTCCGGCGAGCGTCATATCGGTTGGTCCCCGGCGTGAGCAGACCATCATTGTGCGAGATATCCCGTAACCCTGCTAAAATGGTGTAGCCCTTCGACAAGCTCAGGACAGGCCTAGAACATCCGCTCTAGGCATGGTTGGAGCAAATGCTCCAACTTACCCGGAATCTCTGAGGCTAGTTTGAACTCATTTATGAACGTATGATCAGACCTTGGCTTCTATGGGAAGGTCGATCTTGTAGTTTGCCAGGGTGGCCTCGATAAAAGCCGCTGATTTTTCATCAGGCTCGGTGAGGGGCAGACGTGGCTTGCCCACCCGGAAGCCCAGATGGTTCAGAGCGTATTTAGTGGGGATAGGGTTGGAGACCACAAACATGGCATTCACCAATGGAAGCAGGCGCCGGTGAATTACTGCGGCCTCTTCTCTCTTGCCATCAAGGAACTTCTCTATCATCTCTTTGACCTGCAAACCAACGAGGTGCGAGATGACGCTGATCACGCCATAGCCTCCCAAGGCAAGTATGGGGAGTGTATCGCTGTCATTGCCACTATAGACTAAGAAATCCTTCGGCACGCCGTCGATTATCCTGGCGATCTGCTCCAGATTGGCACTGGCCTCTTTTATGCCAACGACATTGTCGATTTGGCTCAATTTGATCGTCGTTTCGGGGGCAAGGTTTACCGCCGTCCGGCTAGGCACGTTGTAAGGGATACAGGGCAGGCTCGTGGCGCTCGTGATGGCCTTGAAGTGCTGGAGGAGCCCCTCCTGTGTCGGCTTGCTATAGCAGGGTGCGACGAGCAGGATGGCGTCTACACCAGTCTTTTCGGCCTCCCTGGTTAACTCCAGGCTCTCCCTTGTGCTGTAGTTGCCGGTTCCAGCTATCACTGCCCCTAGATCCGCCACTGCCTCCTTGACCTCTCCAAAAAGCCTGAGCTTCTCCTCGCGGCTAAGGGCGGGAGACTCTCCCGTGCTCCCTGAGACAACGACTCCATGGCTCCCCGAATTGATGAGGGCGAGAGCAAGTCTCCTCGCCTGCTGATAGTCAACGTTTCCTTGCTCGTCAAACGGGGTTATCATAGCGGTGATCAATCTACCAAGCCCAAGCATCACGCGCCTCCATCATATCCAGCCTCTCTTGATCATCGTCTCGGCGATCTGAATGGCATTAAGCGCCGCTCCTTTCCTGATGTTATCAGATACAACCCACATGACCAAGCCACGTTCGTGGGAGGCATCCTTACGGATGCGCCCGACAAACACATCGTCAGTGCCAGCCGCGGCCCATGGATGGGGATAGAGGCTTATACCGGGGTCGTCCTGCACTCTGACGCCAGGCGCCTCGGCGAGGATTTGTCTTGCCTCTTGAGGGGACATCGTTTTAGTAAACTCGATATGGATAGCCTCGCTGTGCCCAATAGAAACGGGCACGCGCACACAGGTAGCAGAGATAGCTATCTCGGGGGCATGCATGATCTTCTGAGTCTCTTCCACCAACTTCCACTCTTCTTTGGTATAGGCATTATCCAGGAAGAGGTCGATCTCGGGAAGAACATTGAAGGCGATCTGGTGGGGAAAGAGATGAGGCACCACCTCGCGGCCTTCAAGCGCCAACTTTGATTGCTCGATCAATTCCTCCATGGCAGAAGAGCCGATACCTGAGGCCGACTGATAGCTATCCACAATGATTCGCTTAATGGGATTGACCTTATGCAGGGGATAGATGGCAACCACCATCTGGATTGTGGAGCAGTTCGGGTTGGCGATAATCCCTTTATGCTCCTTTATGTCCTCAGCGTTCACCTCAGGTACCACTAGCGGCACATTGGCATCCATCCTGAAGGCGGAGCTATTGTCAATGACTACGGCGCCATTCCGTGCTGCTATCGGTGAGAAGTGACTGCTTATCTCAGCGCCGGCGGAGAAGAGGGCGATGTCAACTCCTTCAAAAGACTGGGCTGTTGTCTCTTTAACTTCCACCTGCTCATGTTTTATATAGAGCTTGTTGCCAGCGGAACGATCAGACGCAAGCAGACGAAGAGACCGCATAGGGAAGTTGCGCTGCTCCAGGATCTTGATAAACTCGCGCCCAACCAGTCCCGTGGCGCCAACAATGGCAACGTTGAACCCCTCCATAGAGACCTCCTACAGTCCCAACATGTTTTCTAAGCCATATATGACCCCTTTGATATTGACCACCTCTCTAATAGCCATGATCACGCCGGGCATATAAGACTCCCGGCTGATGGAGTCGTGGCTTATGGTAAGCGTCTGTCCTCGTGCTCCAAATATAACCTCTTGATGGGCGAGAAGCCCGGGAAGGCGTACACTATGAATTCCAACTCCTTCTATCTGACCGCCACGCGTTCCAGCGAGGCTTTCCTGCTGTGGCACAGGGTAATTGAAGGGCTTACCCCGCGTCTCTAACATCGCTTTGGCAGTGTCCATAGCGGTCCCCGATGGGGCATCAGCCTTCCCATCGTGGTGCTTCTCTATTACCTCAGCATAATCAAAATACCTGGCTGCAAGTTTAGCCAGGTGGATCATCAAAACCGCTCCCAACGAGAAGTTAGGGGCTATTATAGCACCGAAATTGGTATTATGACATAATCTCTCGATTTCGTCTATATCTTCGGATGAGAGACCTGTTGTCCCTATAACGAGATTTACCCCGTGCTTTGCGGCTACCCTCACTGCAGCCATGGTGGCGTCACGAATTGTGAAGTCCACCATAACATCAGGGCGACAATGGGAGATGATTGACTCTAGGTCAGTGGAAAACGGGATCTCGCCCGAGCCGTCGGGGAGCGCCAAAGAATCCCGCTCCGCTTTGAGATCGGCGGCTCCGACGGCCTTAAGGCCGTCGTATTGGCACAAAGCGTTCAGGATCTCTTTTCCCATCCGCCCCGCAGCTCCATGAACTACAACCGCGATCGGCATTGCCCAATACCCCCCTACAGCCTGTTTCAACTGTTGAAATTACGCCTCGGCGGTCTTCTTGGACTGCGCTGCTCGCCACCTTGTCTTTGAGGGCGCGAACCTTGAGATTTCCTAGGAAAGCCTGATGCCTTGGTATCTTTGACCTTGGCCACCTTTGACAGCCCCTGAAATACAGCACGCCGGGATAGGTTTATCCGCCCCATATGGTCAATCTCAGTGACCATAACCATGATCTCATCGCCAACTTTGACTACATCCTCAACGCTGGGCACCCGGTATTCGGCAAGCTCGCTGATATGGACCATCCCCTCCTTGCCTGGTAAGATCTCCACAAAAGCGCCATAGTTCTCGACGCGCGTGACCTTCCCAGTGTAGGTGGTACCAACCTCCACCTCCTTGGTCAGGCCCTCGATTATTTTGATCGCCTTTTGCGCCCCCTCTTCACTTACCGAGCTGATGAGAATGGTACCGTCGTTATCAATATCTATGGTGGTTCCAGTTTCTTCAGTGATCGATCTTATCATCTTACCCCCGGGCCCGATAACGGAGCCAATGCGGTCGGGAGAAATTGTTATCTTATAAATCCTGGGTGCGTATTTACTGAGCTCTGGTCGGCTTGTACTGATAGTCTCATTCATCTTACCCAAGATAAATAGGCGTGCCTCTCGTGCTTGCTCCAGAGCTCTCTGAACAACCTCAGTGGTAATCTTCTTCAGCTTGATGTCCATTTGAAGAGCGGTGATCCCCTGAGAGGTCCCCGCTGCCTTGAAATCCATATCGCCGTAGGCGTCCTCAAGCCCCTCGATGTCGGTAAGAATAGTGTATTTATCATCCTTAGTGACCAGTCCCATAGCTACGCCTGCTACATGTGTCTTGATAGCGACACCAGCATCCATCAGGGACAGGCTGCTGGCGCAGATGCTGGCCATGGAAGTTGAGCCGTTAGAGCTGAGAACCTCAGAAACCAGACGAATGGTGTATGGGAAATCCTCCTCGCTGGGAATAATGGGAGTAAGAGCCCTTTCTGCTAAGGCACCGTGCCCGATCGCCCTCCTCCCCGGCGCACCGAGCCGCCTCACCTCACCCACAGAGAAAGGGGGAAAATTATAGTGGTGCATGAAGCGTTTGCTCTCCTCCTGACTGATAGTGTCGATTAGCTGCTCCTTCCCCACTGGGCCTAGGGTGGTAGTGGTTAAAACCTGGGTGCCACCGCGGGTAAAAAGCCCTGAGCCGTGGGTGCGAGGAAGAAGTCCAATTTCGCAGGTGATGGGGCGAACCTCATTCGGCTGGCGGCCGTCAGCACGGGCACCCTTTTCCAGGATATTCTCCCTCAACATCGTCTTCAACTGGGATTCGAGGGCAGATAGAATCTCCTCTTGGGGAAAACTCTCACCAAGCTGTTGACAAAGCTCGTCTTTAATGACGGAAAGGACTTCTTCACGCTCTGCCTTTGGCTTATAGATAACATCGCCAAGTCTTCCAGTTACGGCGGAAGAGACTGCTTTCTCTGCCTCTGGGCTGACTTCGCTTGCCTTAAACTCCATCTTGGGTTTACCACAGGCCTCTTGTAATCGCTGTTGCACGGCAATGATTTCCTGCATCGCTTGCTGACCAAATAGGATGGCATCGATGAGCAGCGTTTCAGGAACCTCCTTGGCTCCGGCCTCCACCATGATCACAGCATCACCCGTGCCGGCGAAAACAAGGTCAAGTGGGCTGTCACTGAGCTGGGTATAAGTAGGGTTGAGCGTCAACTCGCCATCAAGATAACCGACACGAACTGCGCCTATTGGCCCCTCAAACGGGATTTCAGAGATGGATAGTGCTGACGAGGCGCCAATTATAGACAGAATATCGGGGTCGTTCTCTTGATCAGTGGAAAGAACGGTGATCACGATCTGAATGTCGCGACGAAATCCCTTGGGAAAGAGAGGCCGGATGGCACGGTCGATGAGTCGGTCGGCGAGGATTGCATCCTGGCTGGGGCGTGTCTCCCTCCTAATAAAGCTTCCTGGTATCTTACCTGCGGCATAGTGCCTCTCCTCGTAGTCTACAGTGAGAGGAAGGAAGTCGTTTCCCTCGCGCGTCTCGCTTGTGACACAGGCGGTAACCAACACCAATGTATCACCATAGCGCACTGTAACTGCGCCACTTGCCTGGCTTGCAAGCTTACCGGTTTCAATGACAAGAGCCCGACTGCCTATAATGCACTCAAAAACTTGTGGCATTGTGAACATAACATCACTACTCTAAAAACTACTTTCGCAGACCGAGCCTTGCTATCAACGTGTGGTAGCTCTGCGTATCGGTCCTGTTCAGATATTTCAACTGCCTCTCTCGTTGCCCCACCAGTTTGAGCAGTCCGCGGAGGGTATGATAATCGTGGCGATGAATCCTCAAATGCTCTGTAAGGCGGTTTATCCGGTCGGTAAGCAGAGCAACCTGAACCTCAGATGACCCTGTATCCGTTTTATGGGTCTGGTAATCCTTTATGATGTCCTGCTTCATATCTTTCTCCATTTTACCCTGAGCATTATAGCATAACGAAAACATGGTGTAAATCATTTTGCAGAAGAGGCTGATTATCTTTGAATTCGGGGATAAGTGTAGTTGCCTGATTTATCAGGCCTCTGTTTGCTCTAATCCTTCTTTGCTTAATCAACCAAGCTGCGTATCAATATGTCTAGTTACTTATCTCAGATGGTATGATTCATGTGGTTGCTAGTTTCCCCGATTATGGTAAAATGGGTGGGAAACTAAGGCGGTGTCGGTATGGCTGTGGTCGATAAGTATAAGGAAAAACTGAACATAGAGACGGTCAAGTGGGGCAGGATTACCTGGGTAAATGTCGAGAAACCTGCAACGAAGGATATCGAATACCTGGCACAGAACTACATGTTCAACCTCTTCGATTTAGAGGACTGTATGAGTCGGATAGAGCGCCCCAAGATAGATGAATATGAGAATTATCTATTCATGGTGCTCCATTTTCCGGTATTCAATGTGCAGGCGCGGGTGACCACGCCCAGTCAGGTCTCTATCTTTATCGGAGCAGACTTTATGGTCACGGTGCATTCCGGCGAGTTGAAGCCCTTGGGGAAGCTTTTCAACGATTGCCAGCAGAACGAGCGGGCGCGTGAGGAGAATATGGGTCGAAGCTCTGGCTATCTCCTTTATCGGGCTCTCGACCGGCTGGTGGACTACTGTTTTCCTATTATGAACAAGGTCATAGCCAATGTAGAGGAGGTTGAAGACAGGCTTTTCAGCGATAGGGCTCGTGATTCAGTGCGAGATATCTCTATCCTCAGACGCGATATCGTGGCGTTTCGTCGCATACTTAACCCTCAGCCTGCTATCGTCAAATCTCTGGAAGAGAGAGACTACCCCTTCCTCAGAGAGGACCTCGATGTTTACTTCGGCGACATCGGCGACCATCTCGGCAAGATCATCGAGACGCTGGATGAATACAAGGAAGTGGTGGAGGGGCTCAATGCCAACAGCGATTCGCTTTTCTATCACCGTACCAATCAGATAATGCAGATGCTCACTATACTTGCTACCATGCTGCTCCCCTTCGTGCTGGTGGCCAGTATCTATGGAATGAACGTTGATCTTCCCTTCCAGAACAGCCCGTATGCTTTTGTTATTACGATAGCTATCATGTTGTGCATCTCCGGAGCTATGCTGGCCTACTTCCGCTCCAAGCGGTGGATCTGATGATATGGTTGTCTCACACCGTTTCGTTGTTGTTGCCGGCGTTTTTATTACCTGCCTCATAACAGCGAACATCATAGCAGTCAAGCTGATAAGTATCGGTGGGCTAATCTTGCCCGCAGCCATCATCATCTTCCCGATAAGCTACATTTTCGGCGATATTCTTACCGAGGTTTATGGCTACCGCTGGGCTAGAAGGGTTATATGGCTTGGTTTTTTCTGCAACCTTCTCGCCGTCCTCGCTATCTGGCTGGGCGGGCTGTTGCCATCGGCTCCAGTCTGGGGAAGTCAGCAGGCTTATGAGACCATACTAGGTTATGCCCCAAGGTTGCTTATCGCCTCCTTCATCGCTTATCTCGTGGGTGAGTTCGCCAATTCCTTCATCCTGGCTAAGATGAAGATCAGGACCAAAGGACGCTGGCTTTGGACCAGAACTATAGGTTCCACTATCGTCGGCCAGGGACTGGACTCTACCGTGTTCATCATCGTTGCCTTCGCCGGAACACAGCGCTGGGGGATTTTGGGCACCATGATCCTGACCCATTGGCTGGTGAAGACTGGTTATGAAGTCGTAGCTACGCCATTCACTTACATGGTGGTAAACTACCTGAAAAAGAAGGAGAGTATCGACACCTACGACTACGATACCAATTTCAACCCTTTCCTGGTTACCCGTTAAGGGTAGTTGCCATAGGGGAGGTGTATGGGGATTAGGGTAAGGGGCAAACACTGGGCTCAGGGCGAACGTAATAGTTCCATTTTCTGAGTGAAATTCTGGTGGCATGCAATATGGAGATTGAGATCCTTGGTGCTCATCAAGGCGAATCGCTAAATTGTAGATTGGTTTCTATCCTTGTGGACAAGGTCATAGCTTTAGATGCTGGCAGCCTTACCTCAAGCCTAACACTATCTGACCAGCAGCGCGTAAAGGCCATACTCATCACCCATCAGCACTTCGATCACATAAGAGACCTGGCTACATTTGGCATTAATGCCTATTGGCGAGGTCCCATTAATGTCTACGCCCTCGATAGCGTGCTTGATGTGATATCCACACATCTATTAAACGATGTGGTCTATCCAGATTTTCGGTACAAGCCCCTGCCTGGTAAGCCGGCGTTCAGATTCTGTCCCGTTGAGCCTGGCAAAGAAATAGTAATTGAGGGGTATCGTGTTTTGCCTCTACCGATAGAGCATGGTGTGCCAGCGGTAGGTTATTGGATTACCTCCCCGGATAAGAAGAGCATTTTCTATACCGGGGATACAGGAGGAGGCTGCTCCTCCTGCTGGGAGGTGATTTCGCCAGACCTCCTGGTTATCGAGACTTGTATGTCCAATAGTTATGAGTCTATAGCTCAACAGTCGGGGCACCTCAGCCCTCGCCTGCTTAAAGAGGAACTCGCGGATTTCAAGAGGCTCAAGGGTTACCTGCCTCCTGTTGTCGTTGTTCATATGATCCTCTCAATCGAAGACGAGATCAGGGAGGAGGTGGCGCAAGTCGCTAGAGAACTTGGGGCAGATATCACCTTAGGCTATGAGGGCATGAGAATCACTATTTAGAGAGCAGCAGGATGAGACCCAGATTCATCGTAGATGCCAATGTTGGTAAGTTAGCTCGCTGGCTTAGAATGATTGGCTATGATACCCTGTTCATCAACGACATCGATGACGATAGGCTTGTCGCCATTGGCTTGAAGGAGAAAAGGGTGGTCCTCACCAAGGATACCCAGATTGTGTTGCGACGGGTGGTTACCAGCGGGAAGTTGCAGGCCCTGCTGATAAAAGACGACGAAGCTAAAACTCAACTTCGTCAGGTGGTGGAGACTATGAAGTTAAATCGAAGAAAGCAGTTCACCCGCTGTTTGGAATGCAATGAGCTTCTGGTACCCAGAAGCAGGGAGGATGTGCGCGATCTTGTGCCTCCCTATGTTTTCCAGAAGCAGTCTCAGTATGTGCAGTGCCCCGCCTGCAATAGAGTCTATTGGCGAGGCACCCACTGGCAAAGGATGAACCATGAATTGGAGATGTTCATGGAGGTAGCCGATGTTACTGGACCCGAAGAATGAACAGGAATTCCGTAGAAGACGGGGGATTGAGGCATTAGGGAGCTACGATGCAGTCATTTTCCGTTTAGGTCTCAAATTTGAATGGTTGCCCAATTTTCCC
>CAZYLE010000046.1:0-10244 GCA_964648675.1 uncultured Dehalococcoidales bacterium | reverse complement strand
AGATAGCGGCCAAGCTTAAGGCAAATTCGCTTCAAACCAGACGATATACCATTTGCGTTATACTATTATGGTTAAATCAGATGCTAGGAGGCTGACAATGACAGGTAACTTCGAGGCAACACTTGAGGTCAACAACGCACATATCGATCTCAGTCACTTCCCCGAGCAGTTCTTGGCCCGCACCTTACTCGGTGCGGTTTCCTCATTGAAGGAGACTGATAATATCGAAAACCTGGAGATTCATTTAAAGCAGGGCCAGATCACACTCATCGTCAATGGGAATCAAGTTGAACTCATGATCTTCCCCGGTGACCTTTTGGCCAGTATAGTAGTTGGCATGGTCTCTTCGCTCAAAGGGGTCGACAAAATAGACAGCCTGAAGCTCAGCGTTAAGATAAGCTGAACGCGAATCAATCCGAGCCTGGATATCATTGATACAGAAGTCACATACACCTTGGTCTGCACCATATAGTCTATTAATGAAAAATAAATTCTTTAACCAGCAGGAGCCAGGTTGCTGGAATGACCAATATTATATGCCTAGCATGTAGCTGCATCATTGTTGAAGGCGTCTAAGAGAAGGATGATGTAATGCATTGCTGCAAGCCCCGCGCCACCGGCTCAGTCTCCTGCGGATGTCACTGCTGCCACCCCGTGGAAGAATGGAATAAAGAGTAGATAGTTTCATATTTCGTTGTTAAATTCAGATTTCCCATGCCGAACCGTTTGATAAACGAGACCAGCCCATACCTACTTCAGCACGCTCACAACCCCGTCGACTGGTACCCCTGGGGTGACGAGGCGCTGGAGCGTGCCAGAAACGAGGACAAGCCCATCCTCATCAGCATCGGTTATTCCTCATGCCACTGGTGTCATGTCATGGAAAGGGAGTCATTCGAGAATGAAGCCACAGCCCGCCTGATGAATGAGAATTTCGTCTGTGTCAAGGTGGACCGCGAGGAACACCCAGATATCGACCATGTGTTCATGCAGTCAGTGCAGGCCATGACCGGCAGGGGTGGCTGGCCGCTGACCGTGTTTCTCACATCCCAGGGAGAGCCTTTCTACGGCGGCACATATTTCCCGCCAGAAGATGCCCATGGCCTCCCTGGTTTCTCTCGGGTGTTAGAGACACTGGCTGATGCTTACCGGAATAGGCGCCCGCTGGTCATGGATGCCGCCGAGCGGTTGACCTCCAGTGTAAAGCAGATGTCGATCATCGATGCCTCGGTCGGCCCAGTTAGCCCTGATACCCTGGACATGGCATACCAGGCACTGGTACCACAGTTCGATAACCAGAACGGCGGCTTTGGTCTCGCTCCCAAGTTCCCCCAACCGATGATCCTGAACTTCCTGTTGCGCTCCTATAACCGCACCCGTGACCCACAGGCACTTAACATGGTTGAGCTGACCCTCGACCGCATGGCGGCCGGCGGCATCTATGACCAGATTGGCGGTGGCTTTCATCGCTACTCCACCGATGCCCAATGGCTCGTTCCCCACTTTGAGAAGATGCTCTACGATAATGCGCTCCTCAGCCTACTTTACCTGCACGCTTACCAAATAACGCGCAACCCAAAATACCGTCGCATCACTGAGGAGACTCTAGACTACGTTCTGCGCGAGATGACAGATCTCAAAGGCGGTTTCTATTCCGCCCAGGATGCCGATACTGAAGGAGAAGAAGGTAAATACTATATCTGGACGACCCAGGAGATCATTGATGTTCTCGGCCAAGAAGAGGGTGCCCTTATCGGCCGGTATTTCGGCACCAGTGAGCAGGGCAATTTCGAGGGTAGAAATATACTCCACATACCCACAGTCATAGATACATTTGCCGTCCAATCTGGCATCAAGGCGGAAGAGTTACTGGCTATCGTTGAGCAGTCGAAGAAGAAGCTCCTTAAAGCAAGGGAGCAGCGGGTTAGACCCGGCCGAGACGATAAGATCCTGACCTCCTGGAACGGTATGATGCTTCAGAGCTTCGCCGAAGCGGCTTGTATCCTGGAGCGAGAGGACTACCGCCGCGCTGCAATCGCCAGTGCCACCTTCCTGCTTGATGAGCTGTGGGACGGAGATCTCCTAATGCATAGCTATAAGGGCGGCAAAGCCAGTATTCCAGGCTATCTGGATGATTACTCCCTTCTCATCGGCGGGCTTCTGGCAGTACATCAGGCCAGCTTCGACCAGCGATGGCTGGAAGAAGCTATTTCTCTTGCTGACACAATGATGCAACGATTCTGGGATAGAGAAGCTAAAGGACTGTTCTACGATACCGCCGATGACCACAGCACCCTATTTCTCCGTCCCAGGGATATTGTTGACTCGGTAAAGCCATGCGGTGGTTCCGCTGCAGCCGATGTCCTGCTGCGCTTATCAATCATCACTGGCGATACCGCCTACGAAAGTCGTGCTGTAGCAGCGTTATCATCGCTACGCGAACAAATAACCGCTCAACCTCTTGCATTTGGAAACTGGCTCTGCGCCCTTGACTTCAATCTCGCCTCGCCGAGGGAGATAGCAGTTGCTGGCGTCTATCAGAAACCAGAGACTCAAGCCCTGCTTCGGATAATCCATGGCCGTTACATGCCAAACAAGGTTGTGGTTGGCGTTGAGCCCAACATGCCATACACACCGAAAGCCGCTCCGCTCTTACAGAACCGCACCATGCTCGACGGACGCCCCACAGTCTACCTTTGTCATAAACACGCCTGTCAGGCCCCAACAACTGACCCCGAAGCTCTACAGGAGCAACTAGGGGTCTAGCCATACTCAGCGGATAAATGACTCGCATACGGGCGCAAGCACATCAACAAACTACTCGGCATTGACGATCTCGAGGCGATGTGATATAGATAATGTAAGGCATTGTCACCACCGAACTCCCAGTCGACTTCGAGCCTGCGCCGGGTGTATCCGTCTCATACACTAGCCAGAGGAGGATGAAATGGTTGTGCAGACCCCAACAAGAATCCAAACGTTGATCGACCGTTACCTAGAAACCAGGCCCTCTATATGCACCGAGAGAGCACGCATAGCAGTGGAGTCTTATAAGAAAACTGAAACAGAGCCTCCCATCATCAGGGCAGCTAAAGCCCTGGAGGCAGTCCTGCGTGGTAATAGCATCTGGATCCTCGATGATGAGCTTATTCTAGGCCACTGGGCGAGTACCTTTAGAGGAGTTCCAGTGTGGCCTGAATTCGGCGTCCACCCACCGCAATTGGGATTCCAGCATTATGACCCTAAATTCATTCCGTCGCTGACCGAGGAAACACAGCAAGAACTGCAAGAGCTTATTTCATACTATAAAGGGAACAATCCTACTGAGAGGGTCTGTGCGGAGCTTCCTGAGCAGGTGAAAGCAGCCAGAGAAGCCTCTCTGTGGTACTGGCACCTGGGAGTGGTGCGAAACAGAGGGGGACGCTACCTTGTAGATTTGCCAACAGTGCTTGGCAAAGGCTTCATCGGCATTAAGAAAGAGGCGATGAAGCACCTCAAGGAAATTGACCTGGAAGAAGGCGGCGCTATCGATAGACAACTATTCTATAAGTCAGTGATTATTGTTTGCGATGCCACAATTGCCTTCGCCGAGAGATATGCAGTAAAGGCAAGAGAAGCGGCCGGCCAAGCCAGTGGAGAGCGGAAACAGGAATTGGAGGAACTGGCCAGGATTTGTGAGCGTGTGCCAGCCAATCCGGCCGATACCCTATGGGAAGCGTTGCAGTCCTCCTGGTTCGCCTTCATGATAGGAAATCTAGAGGCAGGCGGCGACTCGATATCCCTCGGAGGGCTAGACCAGATTCTCTATCCATACTATAAGGCAGACATCGAGAGCGGACGGATAACCAAAGACAAAGCGCAAGAGTTGCTTGACTCATTTCTGTTCAAGTTTGGTGAAAACTCCACCCCGGCTGCTGACCTGGACTCTCACGTGAACGGAATAACCATTGGCCGTCAAACCGAATATGGCCAGGACGCCACCAACGAAATGACTTATATGTTGTTGGATGCCCTGGAGCATGTATGCATACCAAAACCACAATTTGGCCTGAGAGTTAACAAAGGCACTCCTAGAGAGCTACTGATAAGAGCCATTGATGTGATGAGGGTAAGTGGGGGAAGGCCCCAGCTTAATAACGATGATGCTATTATCCCCGCTCTTCTGAGGCGTGGGGTGCCTATTAAGGAAGCACGCGATTACTCCATGGACGGTTGCCAGCATTTTACTACCTACTCCAGAAAAGACCACAGTGCGTGGTTCAACCTGGCAAAGACGTTAGATATAGCCCTAAACAACGGGGTTGACAGGTTTACGGGAAAACGGCTAGGTACGCGAACGGGCGACCCCAGGAAATTTGCCTCATTTGATGACGTCATGAAGGCATTCAAGAAGCAGCTAGAGCACAGCGTTAAAATGCTCAATACCGAGAGTGAGATTACCGATGCCTCAATCAGAGGTAAGATGTGTCTGCCCTATGCCTCTACCCAGGTGAGAGGCTGTATGGAGAGAGGAATTGATGTCCTGGCAGGTGGCGGGCGCTACAACTGGACTGGCATGCACGCCGTGGGAATAGCTACGGTAGCCAACTCACTGGCAGCGATTAAGAAGCTTGTCTTTGAAGAAAAGAGGTTCTCCATGGCGGAACTGCTCGATGCTCTGGACAAGAACTTCGAGGGATATGAACAGTTGCAGCAAATGTTATTTCGAGCGCCAAAATGGGGAAACGACAATGACTACGTTGACTCACTGGGGGTTGAAGTAGCCAATGCCTGGCTGGATGAATGTGACAAGCACACCTGTCATACCGACCCGGATAATCCAGGACCAACCATACCAGGCTTTCACTCACTAACCTTCAATTTAAACTTTGGTGATGCTACCGCCGCCACCCCTGACGGCAGAAGGGCTGAGGAGCCGCTAAGTGATGGAATAGCTCCCTCCATCGGTACCTACCAGGGAGCGGTTCGCTAACCCTGACCCTCAATGAGCCAACTGAGATAGTGGCTACCCTGGCGAAGACTTACTTGACCGACATGGGAGGCACACACCTGATGGGCAACCTCATCTCACCTGACACTCTACGAGACGCCAAGGCACACCCCGAGAATTACCGCGATTTGTTGGTGAGAGTTGCCGGGTTCAGCGCCCGTTTTGTTGAGCTGTCGGAAGACATGCAGAATCTTATTATCGAAAGGGCAGTTGTAGCCTCCTAGTCCCCTAACCCACCAATCTATGGCACTGTGGGCAGATAGGCATCTCCAATAAGCTGTTCATCTTCAAGCTGAGCTATCTCTTCCCTTGGCATGCCTAGAATTTGTCCATAAACATACTCATTATGCTCCCCCAGGCAGTTTGGTGGTATTCGTATATCGGCTGGCGTCTTGGAAAACTTAAAACACATGCCAGGGTAGAGGTGTGTCCCCGCCTCGCGATGGGTGACCTCGGTAAAGAAGCCTCGCTCCTTGAGGTGAGGATCGCCATACAGGTCTGAGGGAGTGACAACCGGGCCCGCCGCAACCCCCACTTTCTGCAGGATATGCATCACCTCGTAGGGGTCGTGCATTATTGTCCATTCCTCTACTAACTTGTCCAGCTCATCCTGGTTCGCCAACCGGCGTGAGATATCTCCGAATCTAGCCTCTTTTGTCCAGGCAGGATTACCTATAGCTTGGCAGAAAGCTTCCCACTGCTCGTCTGACGAAACAGCAATGGTCACCCATCTATCGTCGCCCCGGCAGCGGTAGCATCCGTGTGGAGCCATGTAAGGGTCTCGATTACCCATCGGCTTCGCGACTCTCCTGTTCATGGTGTAGTCCATGATGGCCTCACCCATATGGGGAAGCATCGTCTCAGCCTGAGACAGGTCAATGAATTGCCCTTTCCCCGTCCTGCGCCGATAGTGCAGCGCGGTCAACGCAGCATAAGCGAGCGTACCTGCGGCAACATTGTCACTCCAAACCGGGGCCGGGTTCCTTATCCGCATATCGTCCCCCGGATAGCCTCTCAAGGCCATCATCCCGGTTACTGCCCCAATATTGGTGCCAAACGTGCTATAGCCTTTATAGGGGCCTTCTGTCCCCAAGCCAGATGCCGATATCATGATGATGTCCGGCTTCACTTCCTTAAGCACTGTGTAACCTATTCCCAGCTTGTCCATTACCCCCTGAGCGAAGTTCTCCATGACGACATCGCTTATCCTGACCAGGCGTTTGTATATCTCCACTCCTTCGGGGCGACTGAGGTCCAGGGTTATTCCATACTGGTTGCGGTTCATGGCGTGGAATGAGTAAAACCGTTCCCAGGGTTTTTCACCAGCGTCATTGTCAGCATATCCGAAATTAGTGGCCATCCCCTTTGGTGGCCTCGCCACTGCCCCCCTGGTCCAAGCGGGAAAACGCTGGATTGATTCCACCCTGATAACCTCGCAGCCCATGTCTGCCAGCATAGTAGCTGCGGCGGTGCCAGTGTACACTATACCGTGAGAGATGACCCTTATCCCTTCCAATGGTAGCTTAGGCATATTCAACTCCTGTATATCTCCACATGTTAATCAGATAACGCCTTCCTCTTTTAGCTTTGCCAGGTCCTGCTCGGTGTATCCCAAGCGCCCACAATAGACCTCGCGGTTGTGCTGGCCGAGAAGGGGTGCCGGCTGCTGCGGCCTTGATGGCGTTTCAGGCATAGTAAATGGCAACCCCGGATAGGTGCACTTCCCCACAACAGGGTGCGCAATCTCCACAAAACATCCCCTGGCTTTGAACTGGGCATCCTCCAGCATCTCGTCAATTCTATACACCGGTGTGCACGGGAGTCTATGCGTCTGAGCTGTCCCGACCACCTCCTTGACCGTTCGCTGTCTCAGCCATGGCAATAGGATGGCTTCGAAGTCGTCGCGATGCTTCAGTCGGGCTCCGGGGGTAGCAAATTTGGGGTCTTCATAAAGCTGCGGCATACCCAGCCATCTAAGCGTCCGCGGCCAAAACATCGGCACCATCCCCCATATGAAAACGTACCCATCCTTACAGGGATAAACCCCCCAGGGATACCCACCCGGCCGTCTCCACCCCGGTCTTTCCGGGTCGCGCCCGCCGAAGGCGTAGTTGACAAGCCAAGATGCGCCTTCGGGAGGGCTGGATAAGCATTCCATAATGGAAATATCCACCTGTTGACCTTCACCCGTTGCTCTGCTGCCGAACAATGCACCCAAGGTAGCCGCCGCCGCGTCCGTACCAGCTAGGTACTGTGCCTTGTAGCCGGGATACTTCAACGGCTCGCGCTCAGGCTCTCCTTCAACAAACATATGAGGACCCATAGCAGAGATTACCAGCTCTGTCGCCTTAAAGTCTCGATAGGGACCTGTTTGTCCAAAGTTGGAGATGGACGTCATCACCAGCCTTGGGTTTATATCCGCCAGGATCTCGTAGTCAATACCCTGGCTGGGCATAACCCTTGGCTCGAAGTTTTCCACCAGAATATCCACGTCTTCAACCAGCCTCTCGAAGATTTCAATGCCAGTCCTTGTCTTGAGGTTTAGAGTTATTCCTTTCTTGTTGGTATTAAGATGAAGAAAGAGGCCACTTTTTTCGGGATGCGGGTTATCCCCAAGAAAAGGCCCCATCCTCCTCGCTCCATCCCCTTCACCAGGCTTCTCAATCTTAATAACCTCAGCACCGTAGTCAGCCAGTAGCTTTGTGCAGTAAGGACCAGCAATATAATGGGTCAGGTCTAAAACTCTAACGTCTGATAAAGCTTGCTCCATTATCACCCCTCGAAAATTCCTGGTCTCCACCAGACCAATTCTCAAAGCACCATGATTGACTCTTCTTATCATAGCATCTATAGACGACCAAATGCCACGCCTGCTGTCACTTTCACCATAGCAATAGCGTCAACACAGATAGTTCACCACCCCCTCAGCGTTCGCCATTGACAATAAACTTGCAGAAGTTTAGCATTATAATTAGCAAAGATTGCGAAACTGGTTTTTTGGCCATATAGAGCAGGAGAGTGAATCGTTTCCCCAGAAGTGATAAGAGAATCTGGGAGATTAGGTGGCACGGTAGGGGTGGTCAGGGAGCGGTTACCAGTGCCCAGATACTCGCTGAGGCTGCATATTACGCCGGATATCAGGGCGTGACGTCAGCCCCCTATTTTGGCGCTGAGAGAAGGGGGGCCCCGGTAAGCGCTACTACCAGGTTCTCCCCTGAGCCCATCAGGGTTTATTCCGAGGTAGAGACCCCCGATGTAGTGGTGGTGCTCGATGAAAGCCTTCTCAAGGCCGATGATGTCACATCTGGTCTCAACCAGGGAGGGTGGTTAATAGTAAATAGCACAAGGAGACCGGCTGAAATCAGCCTGAGGGCTGGATTCCAAATCGCCACCGTTAATGCCACCGGAATCGCCCAACAGGTTGGCCTGGTGATAGCCGGGGTCTCTATAGTAAACACCCCCATCCTCGGTGCTTTTCTCCGCGCTACTGAGCTGTTATCTCTGGAAAGCGTGCGCCATGCGATTAAGGGTAAATTCTCCGCCGCAGATGCCGATAGAAATTTCAGAGCAGTGCAGTTAGCCTTCGATAGCACGCTGCTGAATTAGATTGTCTTTTGATTCATCTTTGCCAGGCCAGTAAATTGCGCAATTAGCCAAGGATTAGAGATGCGATGCATACAATAGATTGCGGTCATATATCCGGTGTCTCATCGCCCAGCATTGGCGAGGCTGGTAGGACAGGCGACTGGAGAGATTCGACGCCGGTCATCGATCACCAGAAGTGCATACCAATGAAGCGGAACAAGCCTTCCTGTTTCCTTTGTTGGCTGTACTGCCCTGAGGCAGCTATCAAGAGGGGCATCCCCGTGGAAATAGACCTGGAGTATTGTAAGGGCTGTGGAATCTGCGCCGCGGAATGCCCAGCAGGAGCCATAACAATGGTAGATGAAAGCGTTCTGACAAAACGATAGCTTAGTCGAAGACTCGACTCTGGCGAGATGTGTGGTAAATATTGAAGAAAACAGCGAATAATACCCAGATAATCACCGGCAACTATGCCACCGCTCTGGCGGCCAAACTGAGCCGGGTTCAGGTGGTAGCTGCTTACCCCATAACACCCCAATCACCAGCGACCGAGGCCCTGTCGCAGTTCGTGGAAAGTGGCGAATTGAATGCCGAGTACGTCAGGGTGGAGAGTGAGCATAGCGCTATGTCGGTGTGCATAGCAGCATCAACCGTAGGCGCTCGCACCTTCACCGCCACCAGCGCCAATGGACTGGCTTACATGTGCGAGCAAATTCATTGGGCGGCGGGAGCCCGCCTCCCCATTGTTCTCGCCTGTGTCAATCGCGCTATGGCCGCACCCTGGAGCGTGCTCAACGACCAGCAGGACTCCATATCTCAGAGAGACGCCGGCTGGATTCAGATATACGCCAGAGACAACCAAGAGATACTCGACTCCATCATCCAGGCCTACAAAATCGCTGAGACGGTATATGTGCCAGCAATGGTATGCTATGACGGCTATGTCCTATCCCATACGGTCATGCCGGTGGAGATACCCAGCCAGGAACAGGTTGACCGCTTTCTCCCTCCATATAAGCCCCATACCATCCTTGATCCCTCCACTCCCCAGAATCTGAACCTTGTTACCCTGGCGAATCCCAGGCGGGATGCCCGCGGTGTTATGTGCCATGGATACATGGAGCTGAGGTATCTACTTCAGGAGGCGTTGGAGAGTTCCCTGGATACAATAGTCAAGGTGGACAGGGGATTTGGCGACGTCTTTGGTCGCAGCTACGGAGGCACTCATTGGGGGTACCGGCTGGAGGATGCCAGTTTGGTCTTGATGGCTATGGGCAGCGTTGCCACCGAGGCTACAGTGGCGGTTGACCAGCTCAGGCAGCGAGGCTATAAGGCCGGGCTGCTCGCCCTGAGAGTCTATCGCCCCTTCCCCAGGCGTAACGTCATATCGGCAACCAAGGGGGCAGAGCTAATCGTGGTCTTCGATAAGAACATCAGCTATGGCTATGAGGGCGCTACCTGCTCTGACCTCAAGGCAGCCCTCTATGGAAGCGATATCCAGGTGCCGGTGCATAACTATATCGTAGGCCTGGGGGGTAGAGACGTTAAAGCCAGAGAGCTGGCCGATGCCGCCGAAAGGTCGCTGCGCCAGGTGAAAGAGGGTCGACCCCAAAAGGAGACTGAGTGGCTGAACTGCCACATCTGAGACATTCGGTTTGAGGAATTTGAG
>CAZYLE010000045.1:7330-10339 GCA_964648675.1 uncultured Dehalococcoidales bacterium | reverse complement strand
ACCACTCAAGCCAGGTGAATCTCTGGTACTGGCCAGTGTCCGCATTTCTGTAAACGACGCCTATTTCATTCGGATACAGGCTCACCGGCCTCTTCATGAAAGTCTTCAGCAGCAGCGGATAGCGTGTGCTGAACTCAGGATAGGTTTTACTCTCCATATTTATGACTCCTCCGTTCTACCAGATCTGTTCCGCAACATGAACCATAGTGACGCAACAAAGGCCCGCTCTTAGCACCGCCACAACACACTTCACGGTTCCAAGCTCACAATTGAACATTATTATCCTCATCGCTACATTTGCAGTCAATCCCACCTCCTCATTAACAGACCCATATATATAACAGTTGATATCCAACACATTCAACGTGTTTCAATCCACAAAACGATATTGCGGCTAGATGATAGCGGACCCGTAGGGGCAGAACCCATCATTCTCATCTAATAAGGCTCATTGGGACAGCTCAAACGATCTTCTAATCATGGTGGCACACCATAGCAAATCCAGTGACCAACAATCAACCCTTGGGGTAAACAAACGGGAGCCCTTAGACGAGGTGGACGCTGGGGACTCAAGCCTGATGTACCTTCTTAGCTTTCGCCAGGAACTCGTCTAACCTCCCCTTGATAGCAATCTTGTCATACTTTCCCACACTTGTCTTGGGTATCTCGTCGGTGATTGCTATGAAATCAGGAAGCATCCATTTAGCTATTTTGCCTTTTTCTACGCCCTCAGCTTCAAGGAACCGGCACACGTCTTCCTCACATTCGGTAGCGCCCGGCACAAGCTTTACGATGGCCAACGGTCTTTCCCCCCATTTAGAATCTGGAATGCCGACATAGGTTGCCTCCAAAATAAAGTCGGCCATTGCCGTCAAGTTTTCCAGTAGCACCGTCGGGACCATCTCGGCACCGCTTCTTATCACATCTCTTACTCTATCCACGATGGTTATATAGCCCTCGGCGTCAATTCTGGCTACATCTCCCGTGTGGAACCACCCATCCTTCCACACTTCGGCAGTCTTCTCAGGGTCCTTATAATACTCCTTCATTATCCAAGGGCCTCTGATAACAATCTCCCCGATGGTTTCATCATCGCGTGGCACCGACCTGCCGTCCTCATCAACAACATCGACCTCAGTCCCTATAGCGGGCAACCCCGTCTTAACCCTAACCTTGTCCAGTTCCTCTTTCGGCCAGCTTTTCATGTAGCGCTTGGCGAAAGCGCCGATCGCAGCGGGTGCAGTCTCTGTCATACCGTACCCCGAAGTGGCGGTGAACCCAGGTATCAACTCCTCGGCCTTGGCCTTCAACCCCAATGGCAGTGCAGCGCCACCGACACCGATGCTCCGCAGGCTACCCAAGTCATACTTCTTCAGGTCTTCAAACTCAACAAGCATGGCCAGCATAGTCGGAACTACCCCCGTATTGGTTACCTTCTCGGTTTGCACCAGGTCGCAGAAGCCTTCAGGTGTGAATCTCCCCGGCAGCACTATCTTGGACGCCTGAAATACATAGTAGTGCGGCGCCCCCCAGCCGTGGACATGGTACAAGGGTGTGTTGAGTATGGGGACGGTAAGCTCGCCAAGGTGGGGAATGGCCGGGTCGGTGGTCAAACTGGTACGTGCAACTATGTGCACCGCCTGCAGGTATAGCTGCCTGTGGGTGAACATGGCTCCTTTGGGCAATCCGGTGGTCGCGGTGGTGTAGCATAAGGTGGCATATGTATCCTCGTCCAGATACGGCCAATCCTTTTTGGCCGACTGTTCCTTCAGCAGTTCCTCATAATGATATATGGGCTCGATCTTTGTCTCCGGTATCCCTTCGCCGTCCGACATGTAAACGAATTTCTCTACTGTGTGCTTTATCCTGTCATATATCCTCTCAACCAGAGGCAGAACAGCATCGTCAAAGAATAGAACCTTGTCCTCGGCGTGGTCTATCGTGTGCACTATATGGTCCAGCGAAAGCCGTATGTTGATTGCGTGCAGCACCGCTCCGATGCAGGGGACAGCATAGTATAGTTCCAGATGCCGATGGTGATTGAGTGCCATCGTCCCAACTCTGTCGCCTGGCTCTCCAAGCTTTCCCGGCTTGATACCCAGCGTGGACTCCAGGGCATTTGCTAAGCGGCATGTGCGCTCGTACCACTCACGCCAGGTGAATCTGAAATACTGGCCAGTGTCCGGGTTTCTGTACACAACTCCTATTTCATCCGGGTACAGGCTTACCGGTCTACTCATTAGTGTTTTCAATAGTAACGGATAGTTAGTGCTGAACTCAGGATAGGTCCTAGCTTCCATTTCACATCCCACCTTTCAGATTTATCCCCCGGTATAGTCCCAAATTACATGATGACCTACTACTGGCTTCTGAGTAGAACCCTGGGCAATCTTGGCCTCAAGATCGAATATTATTACCTTATCCATTATATCTCTAGTCAATCTCCTTGTCGGAATGATAAATTATTACGGTTTACTATAGTGGCCGTCAAACTACTCGGCATACTTGGGCCTGCTAACTACGCTAACGTTGCAACCCAGACCTATCTACCAACTTTGCCCGCCACCACTTCCTATTCATGCCCTAAGGGAATCCAGAATGTGCTGCACCACTTGGGCGAAGCCTTCACCAAACGGGAGGTCGCTCACGTACTCTGCGACTTGCTCAATGGCTTGCCTCTGCTGCACTGGAAGCCTGGGATTTACTATGAGCACACTGTGAGGAAAGCGCTGAAACATCGACATATCGGTGGTGGAATCGCCGAAGACCATCACCTCCTCCGCGGATAAGTTCCCATCTCCCATCTTCCCCAGCAACCTCATAAGCGTTATCCCCTTGCTGACCCCATTTTGCAGCAGGTGCAGCATGTAACCAGAATCGAGAAGCTGCACATCGTCCAGATGGCGTCTCAACTCAGCCGGCTCCACCCCATGGCTCTTGATACCCAAATCAACCAGGCGTAGCTTGTCCTCTTCCGTTTCCTCGATAGCCTGCGGGTATAGCCCTTTG
>CAZYLE010000045.1:0-7320 GCA_964648675.1 uncultured Dehalococcoidales bacterium | reverse complement strand
GAATAGCACTTGAAGCTTATCCAGGGCTCTGATCGCCGGTTGACGGGAGTAGCCCAAATCCACTAGCTGGTCTTCCCTGTTTAGCCTGGCAATGCCACCATTTTCAGCGATTATAGGTCCGGTAATTCCCGCACGCTGGGCCAGAGAGTCCAGCCTTGGAAGGGCTCGCCCCGATGCCAGTCCAACTACAATGCCACGCACTTCGAGGCAGCGAACCGCCTCCAAGGCAGCCAAACTAATCGAATCATCGGCAGTAGTCAAAGTGCCATCGACATCGGTCACCACAAGCCGTATTCGACGTGCCAAATCAGGGCCAATCTGGCGGTAGGATTGAGCCATGAAAATTCCACCCTCTCTGAGCCGGGTTATTCTTTAAAAGGTGTTAAAAAGCGTTCAGTCATCCGCGCTGAACTAAATCAAGATTGCGAAGCGAGAACACCACCAACCGCCCAGTTCTCCTTCGCCACATCCTCGAAGACCACTATGGTCGACTCCGGAGTGGTGTGAGCGATAGTGACCACCGCCTCAGTGATCACCCTGGCTAGCTCCGCCTTCTGCGATTTGGTTCTCCCGGGCCACATCTCCACCCTCACTATAGGCATATCGATCACCTCCTCTTGCTAAGAAATTCCTTGTGTAGTATATTTGATTTTTTGGGAGGTCAATATTGGGTCCAAGTCCGTGGGATCGATTTAAGATCAAGACCAAAAAAGCTTTGGGTAAGAATATCTTCCTCTGCGATAGCTGTGCCTGGAACTGGAGGAGCGCCTGCCACCGTCCAGAGCGCCCTACTGCTACTTGGTGCCCCGATTACAAAAAACGGGGAAAGTAATCACCGACCATAGCTCAGCCGTGTAACCAGGAACTTGGGTAACCCATACTCCACCATCCTCTTCTGCGTAGCCTCGATGTCATAAGGAACACGATAATGATAAACCTTGTCACCCTCATCGTCATAAATGGCATAAGCGGCCCGCGGGTCGCCATCGCGAGGTTGACCAACGCCGCCGGGATTGATGATTAACCGGTTCTCCCCTAGCTCTAGCTCAGCCGGAAGCTCCCTAAGAAGGCAGGATTCCCCGACAAGCTCAAAGACCAAGGGAACATGGGAATGTCCGATGAGGCAATATCGGGTATCAAAAAAGCGGAAGTTCGCCTGGGCACTCTGAGTGGAGAGAACATATTCCCAGATTGGCTCTCGAGGGCTGCCATGGACAATGGTGAAAACACCACAACTCAAAGTCCGGGGTAGACTGTCAAGGAATCTCACATCATCTTCACTTAACTGACGTCCCGTCCATAAACAAGCTGCAGCGGCCTCTGGGTTGAAATCCGAGATATCCACCTTTCCTATAGCTGCCCAATCATGATTGCCAGCGACACAGAGATGCTCATATTTGCGCAGCAAAGCAATGCATGCTGACGGGTCAGGCCCATAACCAACGATATCGCCCAAGCACCACATCTCTTCCGCTCCACCGCGCTCTTCGATATCGTGAAGCACCGCTTGAAAGGCAGCTAAATTGCCGTGGACATCAGCTAAAATAGCGTGGCGCATGTCCCCCCTTCGGAACTATATCAGCTTTTTCGCCACTTGGCTAGATAAGCTGAAGCAAAGCAAGTATAATTGTGCCATGAAGGTCTCAGAGCTAGGCGAATTTGGACTAATCGAGCTATTCAAGAAGATTCTGGACAGCCCAGGGGACGAAGTTCTCGTCGGCATTGGCGATGACGCTGCAGTTTGGCATACCGATGACTCAATCCAGATCGCCACCACCGATGCCTTAATCGAGAATGTCCACTTCACACTAAATAATATTTCCTGGCGCGAACTGGGATGGAAGGCACTTGCGATAAACCTTAGCGACATCGCCGCTATGGGTGGCCTCCCTAGATACGCCATCGTGTCGCTTGGTTTGCCTGGAGATGCCGAAGTGGAGAGTCTATCTGAACTCTATGAAGGCATGTCGGAGTTGGCACGCCTTTTCAATGTTGCTGTCGTGGGCGGTGACGTAGTCGCCGCTCCTATAGTGATGCTCAGTCTGGCTGTCATGGGCACCGCTGAAACCGTCCTCACACGCTCAGCGGCGGTTCCCAGAGACCAAATAGCAGTTACAGGACTTCTGGGGGCATCAGCAGCAGGTCTGCTCATGTTCCAAAGAGGGCTCAAATTCGACGACAAGACAGCCTCATCTTTAAGAGAGTCCCATGTCAAACCATATCCTCGCTCTGTTGAAGGACAAATCCTGGCGCGCAACGAGGTCAAGGCAGCGATAGACATAAGCGACGGGTTGGTTGGCGACCTTGCAAAGTTATGTAAAGCGAGCGGTGTCGGCGCGCGTATTTTCACTAATGAAATTCCCATTCATCCCCTGGTGTGCACCGCTTTTAAAGACGATTCGCTTTGCCTGGCTTTGTCAGGAGGTGAGGACTATGAGCTTCTGTTCACCGGAAGCATGGAGGTTATCGCTAAAGTGAAGGGATTAATGCCCTGCCCAATCACAGTGATTGGTGAGATAACCAGCAATGAGCCGGGGAGAGTGAGGCTTTTCGACGAGCATGGAAGCGAAGTAAAGCTTAAAAGGGAGGGGTGGGAACACTTCGCTCCAAGAAATGATAATAAATACCGTTAGCGAGAGCCCAGAGGAAACACAACAGCTTGGTATGCAACTAGGTAAGCTCGGCCAGCCTGGCGATGTGTTCCTTTTGGTCGGTGGATTAGGAGCGGGCAAGACCTGCCTTACGCAGGGCATCGCTTGGGGATTGGGCATCGAAGGCTATGCTGCCAGCCCTTCCTTTGTGTTGATTAACCAGTATCGCGGCCGCTTACCTCTGTATCATATCGACCTCTACCGCCTCGACAGCATAGAAGAAATCACCGAGCTTGGACTGGACGATTATCTCTATGGCAAAGGGGTCTGTGCGGTGGAGTGGGCGGAAAAGGCATGGGCAGCCTTTCCATCTGAAAACCTGACCGTTGAGATGAGCTTTCTCTCCGATACCAGTAGGAATATTACTCTTATACCCAATGGGGAGCGATACGTAAAAATGCTTTCCCAGCTTAACTTCATACAAAGAAAGTCAGAGGGGAAAAAGTGGAGCTTGCGCTAGACACCTCCACAGATATTGCCAGCATCGCTTTGTCCTATTGCGGCGAGTTACAAGCGGAGATGACGTGGACTTCGGAACAAAATCATACCACAGAGCTTATACCAAACGTGCTCCACCTTCTCCAGCAAGCCAAGATTGAGCTCAAAGATATCGAAGCCATCATCGTTGCCAAGGGACCGGGAAGCTTCAATGGGCTTAGAGTGGGGGTAGCAGCAGCAAAAGGTCTCGCATTTGCCCTGGACGTCCCATTGGTGGGAATAACCACATTAGAGGTGGAGGCATTCCCCTATGTCGAAACGGGTCTACCTGTTTGCCCGTTGCAGAAAGCAGGGCGGGGCGAGATCGCCACTGCCCTATACCAACTACAAAATGGCAACTGGCAAAGGTTAATTGCAGAACAAATCACTACTGTGGAGGAGCTTTGCGCTAAAATCGCCACGAAAACCATTTTCTGCGGTCGATTCTCCCCCGATATTGCCCGCCAAATTGAGGAGAGCCTGGGAAATAGAGCCATCATCCTCAAGGGGCTGAGGAGAGCAGGTTCTCTGGCTGAACTGGGTTGGAGAAGGATTAAGATGGGCGAGACCGACAATCCCGCCACACTCCAGCCCCTCTACCTGCGACCTCCATCAGTGACTACAAAATCCAGGAAGGAGATTAAAAGATGAGCTTGTGGAAAGGACCGTCCTTCCGTTCTTATTCACATTTCCCCCTTTGCATCGTGTGTGGCAAGGAAAACCCCATCGGGTTTAAACTCGATTTCCGCCAGGAAGGTGAGACGGTAAAGACTGAGTTCACTCCCGGAGAATTCCACCAGGGCTGGCCTGATATCATCCATGGTGGAGTCCTCAGTCTCCTCCTCGATGAAGCAACGGTGTATGTTCCACGCTTTTTCGGTTTGAATTGCGTCACCGCCAAGACGGAGGTTAGGCTGAGGCAGCCAGTCCGGGTAGGGCAAAAACTACTCATCAGTGCTAAGATGACCAAGCAAAATAGAAAGCTTGTCGAGGCTGTAGGCTATATCACCCTGGAAGATGGCACGCCTGTAGCCGAAGGCAAAGCGCTGATGTACATAGTCGAGCAAGCATAGAAAGGACATGCATATGCAACAGACTCTAGTTCTTCTTAAACCTGATGCCATGCAGAGAGGGCTCGCAGGCGAGATCATCTCCCGACTCGAAAGAAGAGGCCTCAAGATTGTAGCGATGAAGATGATCTGGATGGATGAAGCTCTGGCAAAGCGCCACTATGCAATTCACCAAGGAAAACCTTTCTTTGCCGGGCTCGTAGATTTCATCACCTCCAGCCCAATCATTGCTGCCGTTATTGAGGGGGAGAATGCCGTGGATATGGTGCGTCGAACAATGGGAGAAACCGATCCAGCTCTTTCCAGCCCAGGCACAATAAGGGCGGACTTCGCCTTAGATATTGGGCATAATCTGATTCACGGCTCGGACTCGGAGGAGAACGCAGTCAAAGAAATCGAGCTCTTCTTCTCACAAGAGGAGATTTTCAGTTACTCCAGGGACATAGACAAATGGCTTACTGGATCCTGATTAGGGGGGTTGCTTTACTCCACAGTTTCTCCAACTGGTAGTACTCGCGCTCCTTTGTGGCAAAGATGTGGATGATGACATCGCCGAAGTCCATCAGCAGCCAACCTGAGCCAGAGGCGCCTTCGCGGCGACGCAGCCTTATCCCTTCTTTCTTCAGCACACTAAGCACTTCATCGCAAATAGCCTCGACCTGGCGCTGAGTCTCACCACTACAAATCACGAAGTAATCAGCAAAAGTGCATATCTCTCTCGTGTCAAGCATCAGTATATCAACAGCCTGCTTATCCGAAGCTGCCTCGACTGATTTCCTCGCCAGCTCTATCGCTTCCAGAATAAAGCCTCCCTTGAACCATATTATATCACACCAAAACTCAACAACAAGTTGATTGCCGTGAAAGGTTTTGCTAGACTTCCTATAGGTTATGCGCCAATGAGCCGTCGCGCTGTTGTAGCTATGAGTGGCGGGGTGGATTCATCCGTCGCCGCCGCCCTCCTTAAACAGGAGGGGTATGAGGTTATTGGCGTAACCATGAAAATATGGTCGGTGGAATTTCCAAACACGGAGACGGCTCGCCTTGGCTGCTACGGACCTGGTGACGAAGCGGATGCCCGTAATGTCGCCAATGTCCTGGGGATTCCTTTCTACACCTTTGACATGACACAAGAATATAAAGCTGAGGTCACTGATTACGTTTGTCAGGAGTATTCGCTCGGGAGAACACCCAACCCTTGCATCAGGTGCAACCGCAAGGTCAAATTCGACGCCCTTGTCAAGAAAGTGAAGAGCATTGGAATAGAGTTCGATTACTTCGCCACCGGTCATTATGCCAGGATAGAATACGATAAAGGCAAGCAGCGCTATGTGCTCAAAAAAGCTACAGACGTAACCAAAGACCAGTCTTATTTCCTCTTCTCTCTATCTCAGGAGCAACTTGGCTGCTCGCTCTTCCCCCTGGGCGACCATACCAAGGAAGATGTAAGGAGGATGGCTTTTGACTTTGGCCTTGGCGTTTATAATAAAGCCGAGAGTCAGGATTTTACCCTCGGGGATTATTCCTCCCTCCTAAAAGCGGCTCAGCCAGGCCCAATACTGAATAAGCATGGAAAGGTTCTTGGTAGGCACCAAGGGATCCCGTTCTACACCATTGGACAGCGCAAAGGGCTGGGAATATCGGTGGGGGAACCATTATATGTGACGAGCATTAACCGAGAAAACAATGCTATAGTAGTCGGTAAGAAAGAGGACACGTATGCAGATGAGCTTATCGCTTCCGAACTGAATTGGATATCTATGCCGGAGTTGAAACAGCCTATTGAAGTAAAAGCCAAGATAAGATACCTTCATAGAGAGGCGGAGGCGGTCACAACCCCCCTGAGTGATGGCAAAGTCTATGTAAAATTCAGAGAGCCTCAGATGGCGATTGCTCCAGGTCAAGCGGTGGTCTTCTATCAGGGCGAGGAGGTTCTGGGAGGAGGAATAATTGAGAGGTCAGCAACCAACATTAATTGAAGAAAAGATGCTGGCACAGCAAGGCTATCGCTTCGTTGCGGGAGTCGACGAGGTAGGTCGCGGCCCACTGGCCGGGCCGACGGTTGCCGCCGCTGTGATTCTTCCGCCCGACCTCGAGGCGCCCTGGCTCCACTTAGTGCGCGACAGCAAGAAACTCACCCCAAAAACTCGAGAATCGCTCTTTCCCTTGATTGATGAGGCTGCTATTGCTGTAGGTATTGGCTATTCGCCACCCGATGTAATAGATAGCCAGGGTATCGTCAAAGCAGTCAGAATGGCGATGTGCTCCGCTATAAAGAACCTAGCTCCACCCCCGGATTATCTCCTCATCGATTTTCTAACCCTGCATGAACTCGCCATCCCCCAGAAAAGCATCGTCAAGGGGGACGGCCTCTCAGTTTCCATCGCTTGCGCCTCTATCATCGCCAAAGTGACAAGAGATCGTCTTATGATAGCCCTTGACGAGTTATATCCAAATTACGGGTTCGCCAGACACAAGGGCTACATGACCAGAGAGCATACCGAAAGTCTGAGGCGATTTGGGGCCTGTCCCGCCCATAGACAAAGCTTCGCCCCGGTAAGGGGGTTAATCCAGTGAATCGCAGGGAGACTGGCGCACAGGGTGAACAGATAGCGGCGAATTACCTGAAGAGGAAAGGCTATCGAATTCGCGAGAGGAACTTCCGCTGCCGGGAGGGCGAGATCGACATTGTAGCCGAAAAGGGTGACTTCCTCGTTTTTGTTGAGGTGCGAACCAAGACGGATACTTCCTTCGGCACTCCAGAGGAATCGATAACCGCCTCGAAAAAAGACAAGCTCATCACTCTGGCGCAAACCTATATTGAGACCCATACCGGCCTGCCTGCCTCCTGGCGTATCGATGTGGTCGCTATAGAGCTTGATAAGAGAGGGGAAGTTTCCAGGTTGCGACTTATCAAGAATGCCATAAGTTGAGGAGAAGTGTTCTTTTCTCACGCTTTACCTTTCCTTTACTTTCCAGATGGTACAATCAAAGTGATTGAACATGCGTATCCTGATTACAGAGGACGAGAGAGAGCTAGCAGAAGCTCTGGCCAGAGGCCTGCGCAAGCAAGGCTATGCTGCCGACATTGCATACGATGGCGAGGAGGCCCTGGTTCTGGC
>CAZYLE010000044.1:0-10582 GCA_964648675.1 uncultured Dehalococcoidales bacterium | reverse complement strand
TGTTCCAATCATAAACGAGTTGCCTTAATCTCTCAGGCTCACCTTGTATTAGAAACCGATACCCCCTCCAGGCTCATCTTGTATTGGAAGAGACTGCCGATTGCAGAACCACTGTCGGTGCGCTATACTAAAGAGTTATGCCAAAGCAGACCGACATCAGAGCACTCATCGATAAGACGCAAGTGTATCTCCCCAGCGATACGCTTGCACTAATCGAGGATGCCTACGAATTTGCCGCTCAGGCATGCCAAGTGGCAGAATCTAATAAGCCTTACCTGGAGCATTCCCTCCAGACAGCGATCACTGTCGCTGAGCTTCAACTTGATGAGCACTGCATCACCGCGGCACTGCTTCATGAGATGCCGGAGCACTGTGGCGTGACTTTAGATGAGATCGAGGAGCAGTTTGGTGCCGAGGTGAGAAAGCTGGTTGAAGGGCTGGTGAAACTGGGCAGGATTTCAATGCCTGAAGAGGTAAAGCCAAAAAAGGGCACCATTGATATTGAAACCCAAGCGGAGAGCATGCGTAAGATGCTCATAGCGATGTCTGAGGACATCCGGGTGGTCTTTATCAAGCTTGCTGACCGGCTTCATCACATGCGCACCCTGAAGATGGTGTCCCCATCAAAACGGCGTGACACGGCTGAAGAAACAATGCAGATATACGCCCCAATAGCCCACCGCCTGGGTATCTGGCAAATTCAGTGGCAGCTTGAGGACCTGGCCTTTCGCTATCTGGAGCCGAAGAAATACCGGGAAATTACTCACTTCGCCGCTGGCGGAAGGGAGGAGCGAGAAAGATATATTGCCCAGGTTACTACAACGATCAAGGAAGAGTTAGCAAGAGCCAGGATCGAGGCGGAGGTCACGGGAAGGCTAAAACACAAATACAGTATAAAGAAGAAGATGGAGAAATATGCCACCCAAGACAGGGAACTCAGTGAAATCTATGACCTCCTTGGCTTCCGCATCCTGGTAAACGACGTCACAGATTGCTATGAAGCTCTGGGAGTAATCCACACCCTATGGCGTCCTATTCCGGGAGAGTTCAAGGACTATATTGCTAGTCCCAGGGAAAGAGTGTATAAGGCGCTCCATACCACGGTAATGTATATAGGCAAAACGCCCCTTGAGGTTCAGATTCGCACGCATGAGATGCATCGCATTGCTGAATATGGTATTGCCGCCCACTGGCGCTATAAGGAGGGGGTAAAATCGGACACGGGATTCGAAGAGAAGATCGCCATATTGCGACAGCTTCTCGATTGGTACAAGGATATCGGTGGCGCCGAGTTCATGGAGTCGATAAGCGCTGATGTCTTCAGCGACATTGTCCTGGTATTCACCCCAAAGGGCGATATACAGGAGTTGCCGGCAGGTTCCACCCCCCTCGATTTCGCTTATCGAATCCACACCGACCTAGGTCATCGCTGCATCGGCTCAAAGGTGAATGGCAAGATGGTCTCCCTGAACTACCAGCTTCAAAATGGCGATACCGTGGAGATCATCGCCACCAAGACAGACAAGGGTCCAAGCCGCGATTGGCTCAACCCCGCCATGGGATACCTAAAGACCTCCCACGCCAAGGAGAAGGCTCGCCAATGGTTCAGGAAGCAGGAGCGCGAGGAGAACATCGTACGAGGCAAGGAACTCCTGGAAAAGGAGTTGAGGCGCCTGGGGATATCTCTATCCGAGGCGGAGCTTGCCGATCTCTTTAAGCGTGAAAGCGTGGATGAATTCCTCGCTGCCATTGGCTCCGGCGATATCAGTACTCATCAGATTGCCACCAAGCTTGCCGTTCAAGAGGAGAAACCATTATCTCTTCCTGACATCGCTCCAAGAGAGCAGAAAGTCCCCTCAGCAATTCAGGTAATGGGGGTTGGGGATCTATTGACCTACCTTGCCCCCTGCTGCAATCCCGTGCCAGGCGACGAGATTATTGGCTATATTACGCGTACCAAGGGGGTGAGCATTCACCGCAAGGACTGTTCAAACATAGCCAACATAGAGGGGAAGGAACGGCTAATCAAGGTAGAGTGGGGAAAAACAGACCAATTATGGTCGGTGCCACTTCGAATTGAAGCTTTTAATCGAGTGGGACTGCTCCGTGATGTTTCCGCCGTCATCGCTGAGGAGAAGGTAAACATCGCCACAGTGAACACGACGAACCATATCGACCAGACGACTTCGATATTTCTCACCCTGGAGACCAAAGGCATTGAGCAGCTGAGTCGGATTATGTCCAAGCTTGAAGGGGTCAAGGGGGTGATCAACGTCACACGCCATACACAGGAGGTAAAGCTTGCCAAGTAAAACGTCGGCCCAAAAAGCAACCCGCATCGCACAAAGAAAAGCTGAGCGTAACAGACCTGTCCGCAGTTCAGTGAAGACGTATATCACCAAAGCAAGGACACTGATAAAGAGCAACGATCTCGACGCCGCCCAAGAGGCGGTAAGAAGGGCAACGCAAGCGCTGGACAAGGCGGCTCAAAAAGGGGTAATCCATCCCAATAATGCTGCCCGCCGCAAGTCTCGCCTCATGAAGAAGCTCAATGAAGCGCTCGCCGCCACGGGAGAGCGCGTATCACAGCAGGAAGAGCAAGAAGCACAAGAAGTGCAAGAAGCATAAGTCTGCCATGAGGCTGTCACACCAAAAGCCACCCCCTAAGGTCATGGGCAAGTGCAAATGCTGCGGCAAAGATTCACTTTTTATTTCCTCAGCCCTCGGGGTTTGTCTTGACTGCCTGCGCTCTAATTTCGATAAGGCTCTGCCCCTTATTAAAAAAGCGCATGCGGAGGCAAGGAAACCCTTCAATTTGCCAGCTAGCCCCCCCCAAGATGAAGAAGGCAAACAGTGCAATCTTTGCGTTAATGAATGCCTCATTGGCCCGGGCAAGACAGGCTACTGTGGCCTGCACCAAAATATCCAGGGCAGGCTTCTCGGGGCCAATGCGGATAAGGGGAATGTTAGCTGGTATTACGATCCCCTGCCCACTAATTGCGTCGCCGACTGGGTTTGCCCAGGTGGAACGGGGAGCGGCTACCCTTTTTTCGCCTATAACAATGGGCCAGAATATGGCTATAAGAACCTGGCTGTGTTCTATCAAGCCTGCTCTTTCGATTGCCTATTCTGCCAGAACTGGCACTATCGACGCTCAGTGAGCCAAGAAGCTAAGATTAGCGCTTCTTTGCTCGCTGACCAAGTGGATGAAAAGACCGCTTGCATTTGCTACTTTGGCGGCGACCCCAGCCCTCAGCTTCCTCATGCCCTCCGCGCATCAAGATTAGCTCTGGAGAGAAATCGGGGGCGGGTCCTGCGTGTCTGCTGGGAAACCAACGGTACTATGCATCCTTCACTTCTTCGACAGGCTGCTGAGCTTTCAGTTAAGTCGGGTGGGTGCATCAAGTTCGACCTCAAGGCCTGGAGCGAGGGGCTTCATATCGCCTTATGCGGTGTGACCAATAGAAGAACTCTGGAGAACTTCAAGCTTTTGGCCGCCTACACCAGAAAGAGGCTGTCACCCCCCTTCCTCATCGCCAGCACTCGGCTTATCCCGGGGTATGTCGATCAAGAGGAAGTGGCTAACATTGCGACGTTTATCGCCTCCCTTAATCCAGAGATCCCTTACAGCCTTCTCGCCTTCTACCCCCAATTCCTCATGGGTGACCTGCCCACAACTTCGAGGCATCTCGCCTATGAGTGCCTTGAGACAGCAAAAGAGGCAGGGCTTAACAATGTGAGGGTAGGCAATATCCACCTGCTTGGGGATAACTAGAGGGAAAGCCTTCATAATCCACGCCAGAGAAAGTATAATAATCTGAAATTAGGGCGACAGAATGGCTGGTATACGGAGAAAGGCAAGAACGATAGCTCTTCAGACGCTGTTTGAGAGCGATTCTGTTTCCCACGATGCAGAGGAGACACTGGAGCGATTGGCGAAGGAGTCTTCTCTACCTGAGGAGGGGGCGCTTTTCGCCCGCGAGTTGGTGAGCGGGGTTTTGACAAACAGGGAAAGAATTGATAACATGATTCAGAATTGTGCCCCCGCTTGGCCGGTTGCGCAATTGACAGGGATTGACAGAAACATCCTGAGGATTGCTATCTTCGAGATTTTATTAGATAATAAGGTGCCCGTAAAAGTTGCCATCAATGAGGCAGTAGATCTTGCCAAGACCTTTGGCAGCGAGAATTCCTCAAAATTTGTAAATGGAGTTTTAGGAACTGTTAGCACCAAAGTAAGCAAAGAAAGGGGGTGAAAAGGTGCCCACAGTTTTCGAGAGGCTTAAAAAAATTGTCGTCGACCAGTTGGGCGTCGAGGATGAACAGGTAGTGCCTGAGGCTTCCTTTGTCGATGACCTGAACGCCGATTCCCTTGACTTGGTAGAGTTGACCATGGCCATCGAGGAGGAGTTCAGCGATGACAACAGGGAAATTCGGATATCGGATGAGGATGCAGAGAAACTGATAACAGTGAAGGATGCTCTTAACTATATCAATGAGTTAGGTATAGAGGACGAGTAAGACGAGTAGTAAGAAGAAGCTACTGTTGCTCCATAAGGAACTTCTCCGCCGAAAGAGCAGCAGTGGCTCCCTCACCCGCTGCGATAATAACTTGGCATGGCGAGTTTTTGCGAATATCACCTGCAGCAAAAATTCCCGGTATCTCGGTTTCCATTCCCTGAGTAGTCGGAATGCGTCCCTCCTCATCCAAAGTAAGAAGCCCCCTTAAGTAATCAGTTTCTGGATGTAACCCCACATAGATAAAGACACCTGACACATCCAAGGTCGAAGTCTCACCGGTTTTTACATTACGCACCTTTAGCCCCCGAACCTTTTCCGGGCCCAGAATCTCCTCCACCACCGTATCCCACACGTACTCAAGTCTCGGGTTGGCAAAAGCCCTCTCCTGGTGGAGCCTCGAGGCGCGAAGCTGGTCGCGCCGGTGAATTATGATGACCTTCGAAGCAAACTTGGTGAGATGAATTGCCTCCTCCACCGCCGAGTCCCCACCCCCTATCACAGCCACCTCTTGCTCTTTAAAGAATGTCCCATCACAGGTGGCGCAATAGGACACCCCTTTGCCTATAAACCCCTCCTCTCCAGGCACACCTAGTCTATTGTATTCAGCGCCTCCAGCGATGATCACCGCCCTTGCGATATATTCCCCCTCAGTGGTTTTCAACACCTTTCCTCTCTCACTAACCTCCAGGCCGGTCACCTCAGCAGCAACCGTCTCGAGACCATACTTTTCCGCCTGCTGGTACATAAGCTGACCAAGCTCAAAGCCGGAGACGCCGTCAGGAAAGCCCGGATAGTTCTCAACACGCTCTGTATTAACGATCTGACCGCCAAATATGCCCTTCTCAATAAGCAGGGTGCTCAGCCTGGCCCGCGATGCATATAGACCTGCACTCAAGCCTGCCGGCCCCCCACCAACAATGATCACATCATAGACCCTCTCCAAAGTCCACCTTCCTCTTATACCTCAATGGCCTCCATGATTGCTCACTATTCCATATTACAGACAGAATGATTTCGCCATATATTTCCACCACCACACACATCGTACCTAAGTTAGTACTTCGTCCAGAGCCTTCTTGAGCTGGGCTTTGGGTCTGAAACCGACGATCTGGCCCATGGGCTGTCCTTGCTGAAACAGCAGCATGGTGGGAATAGCGGATATGCCATACTTGCTGGCATTTATCGGTGCCTCATCTACATTTAGCCTGGCAATGCCCAGTTTCCCCTCATATTCACCGGCCAGTTCCTCTAATATGGAGGCTACCGCTTTGCAAGGAGCGCACCAGGGGGCCCAAAAATCCACAAGTATCGGTGTACTCGCCTTCAACACCGTCTCATCAAAGGTTGCATCATCAACGGTTAATACTTCTGCCATATATTCTCCTCCTTTATGTCATGCCCTTCTGCATTGCCTCCACCACCCCTTGTTCCTCAGCCTTCTGGGCAACGAAGATAGCATTTTTAATTGCAGTAGCGTCACTTCTTCCATGCGCCACGACCACATTCCCGTTTACTCCCAGAAGGGGTGCTCCGCCGTATTCAGAATATTCCAGCTTTTTAGTAAAACTGCGCAATGCGGGTTCCAAGAAGAAAGCGGCAATTTTGAAGTAAAGTCTGCTGGCTAACTTTTGCCTCAGCGATAGAAGCATAGACTCGCTAAACCCCTCGTTGGCTTTGAGTACTACATTTCCGGTAAAACCATCGGTTACCACCACATCCACTGTTCCCTTAACGATGTCTTTTCCTTCCACATTGCCCACAAAGTTTAGATTGGACTCCTTCAGCAAACTGTGCCCCTCTCGAACCAACCGGTTACCCTTACTATCCTCCTCCCCATTTGAGAGGAGCCCTATTCGCGGGCGCTCGACGTGCAAAAGCCTTTCCATATAAACGCTACCCATTTGAGCAAATTGGACGAGGTGGCTCGGTTTGCAGTCGACATTGGCTCCCACATCGAGGAAGAGAACGTAGGGCCAAGGCGGAGGGAAGAGAAAGCTTAAGGCAGGGCGTTCGACCCCTTCAACCCTACCTAGGGTAAGGAGCGCTGCAGTCACTACTGCCCCGCTATTGCCTGCGGAGACAAAGGCAGAAACATCGCCCCTTTTCAAAAGGTTCATGCCCACCACAATGGATGAATCCCGCTTGGCTCTCACCGCCTTCGCCGGAGACTCGTCAGCTCCCACCACCTCACTGGCGTCGATAATCGGTAAATCCCAGTGAAGGTCTCTTAGCTGCGACTCAATGGTGCCATTTCTGCCCACCAGCACCACATCTATCCCACGTTCACGGGCAGCCGCCACCGCTCCCTTTAGTACCTCCAGGGGAGCATGGTCACCCCCCATAGCATCCAAAGCTATTCTCATCTTAACTCCTCACCTTTTCCCATATATCGCATCGCCCTCCCCATCGGGCTAGCACCTTGCCATCCAGGAAGATCTGTGCGATCTCACACCTGCTGGGGCAAGCCTTGCATTCAAATGAGGAAGTGCGAAAACTAGCTTGAGCTACCTCGAGCCCTCTGAACCTTGTGCCATTGCCACGAACGGCCATGTCTTCATGAGCAAGAAGCGCCGCCCCAATAGCGCCCATCACCTCATGATGATGGGGTACTATGACATGGGTACTGAGAGCTGCCTCCAATGCCTTGACGATGCCCCTGTTGAAGGCAACGCCCCCCTGAAACACGATGGGGGGCAGGATCTCCTTTCCCAAACCGACATTGTTCAGGTAATTACGCACCATAGCCTGGCAAAGACCATAGACGATGTCCTCGATGCGGTGTCCCATCTGCTGCTTATGTATCATGTCCGACTCGGCAAAAACGGTGCACCGACCGGCGATGCGAACTGGCTTCCTGCTTTGGAGAGCCTTGCTGGCGAAGTCCTCAATACTCATATTCAGACGCGCTGACTGCTGGTCGAGGAAGCTCCCTGTTCCCGCGGCACAAACCGTGTTCATCCCAAAGTCAGTAACGATGCCATCCTTGATTATGATAATCTTGCTATCCTGTCCCCCAATTTCGATAACTGTCTGGACATCGGGGACAAAGTGAAGCGCCGCCACTGCCTGAGAGGTTATTTCGTTCTTGACCACATCAGCATTCACCATCACTCCAGCGAGGTAGCGAGCACTCCCCGTGGTGCCAACACCATTGATCTCCGCATTGGACGCCAGGCTGTCGACGATCTCCCTGAGACCTTTTTGTATCATTAAAACAGGTTGCCCCTCAGTGCGAAGGTAGAGGGAGCTAACAAGCTGGTCATCCTCGCTGAGCACAGCAAACTTAGTGGTTACTGAACCTACGTCGATTCCGAGATATACGTTCATCATCGAAATATCCTTTACCTATGCCCCCACAAGAAGTCTCATCGTGGGAAACAGTGACCATAAAGCATGAGCGCGACCGATACCTGCCAGCATCACCTACCTCACCTCCGCTCGTTTTTCACCAAGCCAGCAGCAAACTCCTCCTTTACCTTTTTCATCACCTCTGGCTGAGCAATCAAGTCAACTACAGTCATCGCCATGGCTTTGGCCCCGTCGATAAGCCCTCGATTTCCCGCCTCTGAGGCAGCAGCCTCAGCAAATTCAGGAGAATGCTCCATAACGTCAGCAGTGGCAATAGCGACCATTGGGTGAATAGCGGGGACCAGAACACTAACATTGCCCATATCGCTGCTACCAAAGGCCCGCTTCATTGGCGGCGAGACACTACGACCAAGGCTCTCCATATTCTTGCTAAATAACTCTGCCAGGGTAAAGTTGCATTTCAGCGGGGCGTAATATGATGACCACTGGTATTCCAGGCGTGCCCCGGTGGCCAGAGAGGCCGCCTTAAAACAGTTTAGCACCTTCTCCTTTAATTCATCAAGGTAGGACTCCCGCTCAGCACGTACTAAAAAGGTCGCTGCAGTGTAGTCGGGAACAATATTGGGTGCTTCACCACCATGAGTGATGATGCCATGGATGCGAGCCCGCTCGTTTATATGCTGCCTTAGGGAATTGATCCCGTTGAAAGCCTGTATCAATGCTTCTAAAGCGTTGATACCCTTTTGGGGAAAACCGGCAGCATGAACTGCTTTACCGAAAAATTCTACATCAAGGCGGATACAAGCCAGGGCTTGCATACTTGCCATGTCCAGCCCATGGGGATGCACTAGCATGGCAGCATCTGCATCTTGAAAGGCTCCCCTTTCCGCCATGAACCTCTTGCCGCCATAAGCCTCCTCAGCCGGAGTGCCGATAACCACAACGCTACCGCCCGCTGCATCGACTGCTTTCTTAGCGGCAACCGCCGCCCCGACCGCAGCAGTACCGATTATATTATGACCGCAAGCATGTCCTATTTTCGGCAGGGCATCATATTCAGCAAGAAGAGCAACGGCTGGTCTGCCAGTACCATAGCTCGCCTTAAAGGCAGTCGACAACTGGCAAATCCCCCTTTCAACCTTAAAACCATTACCTTCCAAATACTCCATCAGCCAACCCGAAGCCTTGACCTCCTCGAAAGCCACCTCAGGGTTTTGGTGAATCCTCAGGCTTAGCTCAACAAGCTCTGATTTGTGGGCATCCACCTCACCACTCACCATCGCTTTCAGCTTTTCTATATCCAACTCTTACCTCCTGGAGGGGCAAGAACACTCCACCAATTATAAACGAAACCGATGACTATTCACATACTCGTTGGAGGCTCTTGCATCTATACACCATATCTATCCTTCAGCATCCTAGAGACCTCCCCCAAGAAGGTGAAGGCCTTGTTTACATTGCTCTCTTCCATACTCATTAGCTGGCAGGCCGCTCCTTTTGCCTCCATGTCCTTAATGCAGCACCTCGCTGGCGCGACCAGCGCCTGTTCGGCAATCTGCTTCACCGATAAATCTGCATTCCGCGATACCACTTCCCAATAATCCATGAGTCGCTTCGCCAGCGTTTCCGGTGTCTCCTTAGAAAGCATTGCCGACTCAGTGGGGATAAGTCCCCAGGAGATAATCCGACCGCTTTTAAGAAAGTCAGCTACAGCGGTAGCGTATTCTTTGGGCATAAACTCAATCTGATAGGCATCGAAGGATAGGATGTCAACCCCTAACCCCAGCAAATAAGGCAGGTTCACGTTGGGGCACAGATGCAGCCCCTTGGGGCCAACTATACCTTGCAGAAAATCCCGGTAATCTGCCTTGGTTTGGAGATCATTATACCCCGAAAGACCACTGAATACGAAGCCCAGTCCTGGCTCATCCAGCCAGACAAAGGCATTTGGGTTCTTTTCTCTGAGCTCGTGGAACTGGACGTTCACCTTCTTTTGAATAAAGTCGAACAGAAGGATCCTTACTTCGTCGTTGTAGATAATCGGCTTGCGGTCCTCATCAAGCACGTTGAAGCCAAGGCTTACCGGACCGGTGACCTGCCCCCTGATGGCATGATAGCTTTGAAGGTCACTATCCAGGAACTTGTGATATACCACTGAATACTGCGGGCTCAAGGCGAAGGTTTCATTTTGGCCCATCTTCTCGGAGTAGTCACCAAGCTCTTGCTGAAACCTGGCTGTATCAAAGATGAGCTTTTCTTTTTCAATGTCGATGGATATTCCGGGGAAATGTTCCGATGCCTGGGCATACATGTCTTCATAGAAGCTTATCCTGGGAAGCTGCGGCCAGAAAGGAATGTCCAAACTGAAGACAAGCTCAAGCGCTTCCTCAATATTGGTGTGAGGCATAATAGCCATGGCTGTGGTCCTGCATCTTGCCTCTAATACCATGTTGAATCCTTGAGAAGATGATAGCAAGCACATGCTGACAGCGCAACCTCTCGCTGGGTAGCAAGTCAAGCGCCAGGACACTTACAGTAGGGTAGGTGAAGCATAGCGAAACCCACCGTAAATAAACACTCCACTTGAACTTTCTTTGGCCCATAGTAGCCGTTTCACTATTAACAGGCTGTTCTTCAACCGAGCAGCCAATCAACATAGCTGTAGGTAAAGGCCCGATCCAAGTCTGCGGAGCAAACATATATGATTATTAATTACAAGATATGCTACAGAGTATTGACAACCTCCTCTCGT
>CAZYLE010000043.1:7647-10593 GCA_964648675.1 uncultured Dehalococcoidales bacterium | reverse complement strand
GTCTCACCAGCTCTGATGCCAAAGCTCACCTTCTCCACCGCCCTGATATCGGCCACCTTGCGCCTCATGACCCCGGCATGTACCGGGAAGTACTTCACCAGGTCCCTTACCGCGACCAGGTAGCTATCATTCTTCACGTCTCGCACTCCATCAGCGTCTCCATCTCATCCTGTCTGAAGCATGCCACATAGTGCTTGGTGCCTACCTGCTCCAGTTCAGGTCGCTCCTCAGTGCACTTCTTGACGGCAAACTTGCAGCGTGCTGCGAAGGCGCAAACGTTTCTGGGCAACCGGCAAAGGTCCGGGGGCAAGCCGGGGACAACATGAATGCTGCGGTCTCGCGGCAAGTCCAGCCTTGGCACCGAGGCAATAAGTCCGCCGGTATAAGGGTGTCGCGGCTGACCATAAATGACGTCCGTCGGCCCGGATTCTACCAGCCGCCCGGCGTACATCACATTGACGTGATCGGCAAAACGGGCTACCAGACCAAGATTGTGGGTTATGAGCACAACTGCAGTGCCAAACTCCGCCCTCAAGTTATTGATCAACTCCATTAGCTGTGCCTGGACAGTGACATCAACCGAGGTCGTCGGCTCATCGGCAATCAGAAGCGCCGGATTGCAACTCAAGGCCATAGCCACCATTATCCGCTGTTGCATGCCACCGCTGAACTGGTAAGGATAGTCATTTACCCGCCTTTCAGCCGCAGGAATGCCTACCTGATTCAACAGCTTCACCGCTTCCTCAAAGGCGGTGTGCCTGTCCAACCCACGGTGCAACTCCATCGATTCAACTATCTGTCGCCCAACAGTGAGCACCGGGTTCAGGGAGGTCATAGGCTCCTGAAACACCATAGCTATACGGTTACCCCTGATGGAGCGCATTTCCTCCTCGCTCAATTTGAGGAGGTCCCTGCCATCGAAAATGATCTCGCCACCAACGATAATCCCCGGAGGATAAGGGATAAGGCGCATGATCGACAGGGCGCTCACCGACTTGCCGCAGGCGCTCTCGCCGACCAGGGCAACAAATTCGCCCTTCTTCACGGTATACCACAAGCCGTCTACTGCTCTAAGCTCACCTTCCCTCACGTAAAAGTAAGTCCTCAGATCCTTAACTTCCAGCAATGTATCCACCCTCTCAGGGGACAATTGGCCGTCGGTTCCCTCACGGGTGCCTTCCCTTCTTGTCACCTCACCCTCCAGCTAAGGGCAAATGCCTCCGTATGATAGGCCCTAGTAGCCCATCGATTGCTTGAGCTCCTCATCTATCCAGACATATTTGGCATAGTTGTCCCAATTGTAGTAACCCACACAAACCTCACCGCTGTAGTTCCGCACCCACGGCCACCAGAACCGGTATTCGTATGCCGCAGGCATTGGTATCGCATAAGCCTGCTCTAGCAAGTAGGGCATCAGCTCCCGATGAAGCTCATCACACTTAGCTTCGTCGGGGTACGCTGCCACCATAGCCTCATGCGCCTGTTCCAACACCGGGTCATCAACATGGCTGGTGTTGTACATCGCGGTACCGGTGTAGTTTCTCGCTTTGTAGTATCCGCCAGCGCCCGAACGACTCCCAAAAAACATGTCATCATAAGCGCGTGTAGCCTGCAAGGCGTTGTAGGTTGCAAAGTCTTTGGGCTGGATCTCCAGCTCAACCCCCACTTTGGACCACATGTCCTTGACCATGCTCAAAGGGTCAATGCTACTGCGGGCATTAACACAGATTATGCTCGCCTTGAAACCATCGGGATAGCCAGCATCAGCCAGGAGCTGTTTCGCCTTCTCCAGGTCGTACCCGTATAGCTCCTGCACCGACGCCGGTAGCTCCTCCAACGGCACATAAGCACCGAGATACTCCGGAACAGGCGATAGCGGCCAGGTGAGGAGGGCACCTTCGCCGCCATAGTATTCGTCCAGTATCTTCTGATTGTCCATCGCCAGCATAAGCGCCTGGCGCACTCTCACGTCCGCATAGGGAGAGCCCTCTTTGTCTTGCCTCATACTTATGACAAGCCCCATATCCGACAGATAGCGAGCATGCCCCAGTTCCGGCATACCCAGGAACTCCTGTGCCCGCTCCCAATCGCAGCCCATTACATCGATATTGCCGGTACGGAAAGCTGCATCCCGAGTAGACTCGTCCGCAATGACCATCATCTTCACCTCATCTACATACGGCAGCTGATCGCCTTCCCCCGGACCAACCGGGTTCTCACCCCAGTACTGGGGGTTTCGGACAAAGGTAAGAGAGCTGCCGGGCATATAGTCGGTGAGAATGAACGGGCCGGTGCCGATGCTGTTTCGCCAATCGTTCATGTCACCGAATTGCTCCACTGCGTCTCGTGGGAAAACCGTCATGAAGTCCAGTGCGCCCAGGACGTCTCCCAAATGCTCAGGGAGGCATTCGATGAACACCATATAGTCATCGATGGCCGATATCTTGATGCTCTCAGCAACCCAGGGATAGGTCATCTTCTGATATCCCGTAGGTAGCTCGTACTGGCGCCACATAGAGAAGACAACGTCATCAGCAGTGAGTTCCCGTCCGCTTGTCGGTGGCTTATCATGCCAATAAACGCCCTGGCGCAAATGTAATGTTACCGTGCCCTGTTCTTCTTCCCATTCAACTGTCTCAGCCAGACCCCCGCCTTTGTGTTCCAGACGGTAGCCTCCTGCCATGAACCAGCCAGTCTCGCCGCTGCCGTAGCCGCCAGCGTGACCCTTTGCCCAGTCTCCATCCCATATGACATCATGGGTGAGCCTTAGCGTTGAGCACAGATGGTGAGCACGGATAGCATCATCGAAGCCAAGAGGCTCAATAACGGGAGAAGGGGACAGGGTCAAGGTTCCCCCGTAAACAGGCTCCTCCCCCGGGGTTACCGTCTCTCCCGAAGGTCCACCGCAACCACCACCAACTATCAGCCCTGCCATTAAACTCATGA
>CAZYLE010000043.1:0-7637 GCA_964648675.1 uncultured Dehalococcoidales bacterium | reverse complement strand
CAAAACACACTACCACCGACGCAGTCTTTTGCCGTTTCATCGTCTACCTCCTTCTTTTTACTCTCAGTTCATTGACTGCCCCACGCTTACAGGCCCATTGCACCAGAAGATTCCTAGTAACCCATCGATCTCTTAAGCTCCTGGTCAATCCACACATATTTGGCGAAATTATAGACACTATAGTAACCCACCGACATCTCACCACTGTAGTTCCGCACCCACGGCCACCAGAACCGGTATGAGTACGCTGCCGGCAACCCTATGGCATAAGCCTGCTCCAGCAGATAGGGCATCAGCTCCCGATGCATCTGGTCAGCCCTGGCTTCGTCGGGGTACGCCGCCACCATCTCATTTCGCGCCTGGTTCAGCACCGGGTCATCAACGTAGCTCATGTTGAACCTCCCGGGACCGGTGTAGTTTATCGCCTTGAAGTAGGTGCCGACGCCCGAATACCAGGCAAGAATCATATCATCATAGGCACGTCTTGCCTGCAGGGAGCTGTAGGTGGCGAAGTCTTTCGGGTCTATCTTCAGCTCGACCCCCACTTGTGCCCACATGTCCTGCACTATGCTCAAAGGGTCAATATGCCCGGGGACGTTCCAGCAGATTATGCTCGTCTTGAAACCGTCGGGATAGCCAGCCGCCGCCAGGAGCTGTTTCGCCTTCTCCGGGTCGTAACCATACAGTTCCTGCACCGACGCCGGCAGCTCCTCCAGCGGCACGTAAGCACCGGCATACTCCGCAAAGTCCCCTACGGGCCACTTCAGCAAGGTGCCTTCGCCGCCGTAGTACTGGTCCAGTATCTTCTGATTGTCTATCGCCAGCGCAAGCGCCCGGCGCACGTCCACGTCGGCATACGGAGAGTCCTCTTTGTCCGTCCTCATGTATATGGCTGCCTGCATGAAATCCTCCATATAGCGGACATGCCCCAGTTCCGGCATAGCCAGGAACTCCTGTGCCCGCTCCCAGTTGCAGCTCAATATGTCCAGCTTACCGGTCCGGAAAAGTGCATCCGCGGTGGACTCGTCCGGAATGACCAGCATTTTCACCTCATCCACGTACGGCAACTGGTCGCCTTGCCCTCGACCAACCGGGTTCTCACCCCAGTAATCAGGATTGCGGACATAGGTAATGGAGCTGCCGGGCATGTACTCAGTGAGAATGAACGGGCCTGAGCCGATGCTGTTTCGCCAATTCGTCATGTCACCGAATTGCTCCACTGCGTCTCGTGGGAAAATGGCCATTGCATCCAGCATGGTTATTACGTCGGCGAAGTCCTCAGGGTGGCATTTGATGACTACCGTATGGTCATCGCTGGCCGATATCTCGGTGCGAGCAGCGGCTCTGGGATAGCTCCTCTTGATATACGCCGTATCCAGCGTGTAGTGGCGCTGAAGGGAGAACACAACGTCATCAGCAGTGACCTCCCGTCCGTCTGTCGGTGGCTTATCATGCCAGTAGACGCCCTGGCGCAAGTGCAGGGTTATGGTGTCTTTCTGTGCTTCATCCCATTCCACGCTCTCCGCCAGAGCCCCGGCTTTGTGTTCCAGACGGTTGATCGAACCGCCACTGAACCAGCTAGACTCACCGGTGCCGTAGCCGCCGGCGTGCCCCAGCGCCCAGTCCCCTTGCCACACGTGCTCATTGGTAAGGTTCAGCGTGAGAGTCTGGTAGTGAGGCTGGACAGCATCATCGAGGCCAACAGGGTCGGCAGGTATACCCAGAACCAACGTTCCACCGTACACCGGCTCTTCCACGGGGGTTACCGTCTCTCCGGAAGGTCTGCCGCAACCGGTACCGGCTATCAGACCTGCTATCAAACTAATAACAACAAGGCACACAACCGTCAATGCAGCCTTTTGACGTTTCATCATTTAACTCCATCTTTTTACTCTTGCTTCATTGACTGCCCCCTGTTTACATGCCCGTTGCACCAGAAGCTTCCTAGTACCCCATTGATTCCTTAAGCTCCTCGTCTATCCAAACGTACTTCAGGAAATTCCACGCATTGTAGTAACCCACCGACATCTCACCGCTGTAGTTCCCTACCCACGGCCACCAGAACCGGTATGAGTACGCCTGAGGCAACCCTATGGCATAAACCTGCTCCAGCAGATAGGGTATCACCTCAGCATGTATCTGGTCAACCGTGGCCTCGTCGGGGTACGCCGCCGTCATCTCCGCCCTCGCCTGGTTCAATACCGGGTCATCGACATAGCTGTGGTTGTACATCCCGGGACCGGTGTAGTTTATCGCCTTGAAGTACGTGCCAATGCCCGAAAACCAGGTAAAGAGCATATCATCGTAGGCGCGCCTGACGCTTATGCCAGTGAAGGTGGCATAGTCCTTAGGGTCGATTGTCAGCTCGACCCCCACTTTGGACCACATGTCCTTGACCATGCTCAAAGGGTCAATATAGGCGCGGTTATTGTAGCAGATTATGCTCGCCTTGAACCCGCCGGCGTAGCCAGCATCAGCCATGAGCTGTTTCGCTTTCTCCAGGTCGTACCCATATAGCTCCTGCACCGACGCCGGTAGCTCCTCCAGTGGCACGTACGCATCGGCATACGCCTCAGTCTCAATTACGGGCCACTTGAGCAAGGTGCCATCGCCGCCGTAGTACTCGTCGAGTATCTTCTGATTGTCTATCGCCAGCGCCAGCGCCTGGCGCACTCTCACGTCCGCATAGGGAGAGCCCTCTTTGTCCGTCCTCATGTATATGGCCGATTGCGCGTAATCCTCCAGATAGCGGACATGCTCCAGTTCCGGCATACCCAGGAACTCCTGTGCCCGCTCCCAATCGCAGCTCAATATATCGATTTGGCCGGTACGGAAAGCTGCATCCTGGGTGGACTCGTCCGGAATGATCATCATCTTCACCTCATCCAGATACGGTAACTGATCGCCTTCCCCCGGACCAACCGGGTTCTCACCCCAGTAATTATCATTGCGGACATAGGTAATGGAGCTGCCAGGCATGTAGTTGGTGAGAATGAACGGCCCTGTGCCGATGCTGTTTCGCCAGTTGTTCATGTCACCGAACTGCTCCACTGCGTCTCGCGGGAAGATGTTCATGTAGTCCAGCATGGTTATGACGTCGGCGAAATCCTCAGGGTGGCATTTGATGACCACCGTAGCATCATCGCTAGCCGATATCTCGGTGCGAGCAGCCGCTCCGGGATAGGTCTTCTTCATATACGCCGTATCCAGCGTGTACTGGCGCTGAAGAGAGAAGACAACGTCATCAGCAGTGACTTCCCGCCCGTTTGTCGGCGGTTTGTCATGCCAATGCACGCCCTAGCGCAAGTGCAGGGTTATGGTGTCTTTCTGTTGTTCATCCCATTCCACGCTCTCCGCAAGAGCGCCGGCTTTGTGTTCCAGGCGGTTGATCCCACCGGCAGCCCACCAGTCAGACTCGCCGCTGCCAAGGCCGCCGGCGTGCCCCAGTGCCCAGTCCCCTTCCCACACTTCCTCATTGGTAAGCTTAAGCGTGAAAGTGGAATAGTGTGGCATGATAACATCATCGAAGCCAACGGGGTCGGTAGCCAGATGCACGGTCAACGTTCCACCATACACCGGCTCTTCCCCCGGGGTTACCGTCTCTCCGGCAGGTCCACCGCAACCGCCACCGGCTATCAGACCTGCTATCAAACTAATAATAACAAGGCACACAACCATCAATACAGCCTTTTCTCGTCTCATCATCCACCTCCTTCTTTTTACTCTCAGTTCATTGACTGCCCCGATCTCACAGGCCCATTACTTCACCCCCTTATTTTATTCCCCGGGCATCTTCAGACCATCCTACCATAGCGCCCCAGACCACCTCTCAGCCTGGGATCGAGCAGGTCACGTAAGGCATCGCCCAGCATGTTGATCCCGTAGACAACCACTGCCAGAAATAGACCGGGCCATATAGCAAGGTGAGGTGCCATCAGCATATACCGCCGCCCTGCCTCACTGAGCATGCCACCCCAGCTCGGTGTGGGCGGTGGGATGCCGAAACCGAGGAAGCTGATGGTCGCCTCGGCAAGGATGGCTCCACCCATTGTTATGGTGAAGAGGACTATTATCGGCGCCATCACGTTGGGCAGAACGTGTTTCAGCAACACCCTCCCCGTGCCGGAGCCAATAGCCCTTGCCGCCTCAAGGTACGTGTTATACCGGATGCCTATCGTCGCACCGCGCACTATACGGGACTGGCCAACACCAAACAGAACCCCCAGCACCACTATCACCTGGAGCATCCCCGGACCGGCAACAGCTATGAGCGTAAGGATGAGGAACAGGGGTGGTATACACAACCAGGCATCAACAAACCTTTGCACCACTAAATCCAGTTTGCCACCTATGTACCCGCAGACAACGCCAATGAACGTCGACAGCACCACAGCGATGGCTGAAACGCTGAGCCCCACAACTACCGAAATACGAGCACCGTAGATAATCCGGCTGAGCAGGTCCCTGCCCAGCTGGTCGCAACCCAGGAGATTCTCCGGTGAGGGGGCGCCCAGGCGCGGCCCAACGAAGATTTCGTTGAACCCGTACGGCGCCAGCCAATGGGCGAATACGCCCACTATCAGTAGCACCAGGACGATAACCCCACCCACCGTGCCCAGCGGCTTCTCTTTAATCAGTCGAATAAAGATGTCCACCCAGAATGAGCGCACCCCTGGCTCTCTTGTAGCTAACGAGGATTCCAGCTCTGCCATACTCCGTTCCTTCTATCTGTATTGCACCCTTGGGTCCAGATAAGCATAAGCTATGTCCACCGCCAGGATGCTGACCAAAGTAAAGGTGGCAACGACGAGGTTGACCCCGGCGATTATCGGGTAGTCCCTCTGGAAAAGAGCGTCAACAAAGTACCTGCCTATGCCCGGCAGTCCGAATATCGTCTCTATGATTACCGCTCCGCCGATCATAACCGGCAACTGAAGGCCGACTATTGTCACCACCGGAATCAGAGCATTCTTCAACGCATGCCTGGAGATGACCATCCTCTCCCTCAGCCCCTTGGCCCATGCAGTCCTGATATAGTCCTGCCGCAGCACTTCCAGCATCATGGTGCGTGTCATCCTCATGGTTACCCCGGACATGACCATTCCCATCAGTATTGCCGGAATGATGAATTGCGCCAGATTGCCCAGCGGGTTCTTTAAAAAGGGTATGTACCCTATGGCAGGCATCCAGCCCCACCACGCCGAGGGATAAACGACAATCAGAGTCGCCAGCCAGAATGATGGCACGCTTATAAAGAAAATGGCCACACTACGGCCAATGTAGTCGCTCACGGTATCCTGCCGTATGGCAGACAGTATGCCTATGGGAAGAGCTATGAGCATAGAAGTGATAAGAGCGATGATTCCAAGCTCTACGGACACAGGTAACCTGTTGGCCAGCTCCTCGGTGATGCTGCGCCCCGTCCACAGGGAGGTCCCCAAATCACCGGTGAAAGCACCGGCCACCCATTTCCCATACTGAACGTGAACAGGGACATCCATCCCCAGGTTATGCCTGATGAGCGCGATAGCCGCCTCCATATCTTGGGCTTCGCCGACCTGGGCGGCCATGAGCTCTACGACATCGCCAGGGATGAATCGTACCGCGCAGAAGAGGATGACCGTTACGATGAACAAAGTAGGGATAAGCAGCAACAACCGCCTGATGATATAGGCCCTCATGCTACCTCTTCCAACTCCCTCTTCACACCAGTCATGTAAGCTAAGTTGCCAAAGATAGATAGGCGTGTAGCCTTGCTGTACGCGGGGCCCCTACGTCTGTGTACAAGCAATGGCGTAAGGGCCTTGTGTGTTGCTCCAGATGCTACGCCGGCAAGGCCTCGTCTTCAACGCCATTCCACCGCAACTGCCCCGGTCCCACTCTCCCCCGCCGCCCCACTAAGGGGCAACGTTGTAGGCCTGCAACTCCCAGATGTCGGGCACTCGCGTATCATCGGGCAGACGCCAGTACAGGCGGTTGATCTCCTTGACCACGCCCTTCACCTCCGTGGAGAACCATCGCTCGATTGCCGCGCCAGCGTCACTATACCAGACAATATGGTAGCACTCGAACGTCCCCGCGTCGACGGTGACCTCCTCTATGCCCTCCACCTTCACGGTGAACGCCACGGGCGTAGTCGACACGACTACAACGACGATATTCCCCTCCTCGCTCCACTGCATACCCTCGGCCAGCGGCCACTTGTCTCCGTCACGCGTGACCTCCAGGGTCTTGGCAAGCATCAGGCTCTCGTAGCCGGGGATATCGGTCCCGATCGTAGTCTCCATCCTCGTGAGGTCGAGGTCGAGGTTGTACTCTCTCCTCATCGGCGGCTCCAACCTCACAACATAAGCCCCGCTCTCGCGCTCCGATGCCTCGAACTGGCAGTTGACCACATAGCCTTCGGCGTCAGCCTCATCCACGGTCGCCGTCAGGGTGACCTCCTGCGGGTCCACTTTCGTAGTCCCGGTATAGCTCAGGCTGTACGTCCATGAGTCCCCCACATGTAGAACTGGGGCTCCAATCTCTGGCGACGGCGTAGGCGTCAGTGTGGGCGTAGGTGTGGGCGTAGGCTCCTCAGCCGGCGGACAGCAGCCGGCAATCCCACCCAGAGCCAGACTCACCACAAACAGGACAACTACAACGAATAAGAGTTTCTTGCCAGTCATTTACCTCCTCCTTTTCTAAAGTCATGTGCAGCATGTATCAAGCTTGACGAATCAGTTCACTAAAGGCCCTTAACGCCTCCCTCCCCAAAGTACCTCCATATCTTCTTCCCCAGGCCTCCCCTGGAGTGGTATCCCATCCACAACCAAAGTGTCTGCTATCCGTCCTTCCCAAGCCCCCCTTGGACAATTGGTCCTAGGGCATCCTGCGCCGATCTCTCTCCCGACCAGCCAAGACACCATCACGATGTTCGGTCACCTCTAAAAGAAAAAACCGGCCCTTCGGCCGGTCTGGCCGCTGGCCCCACGAAGCCCAGGCGAACAACCACTGGCCTCGCTTCCCTGCCCCTGGGGCAGGAAAAGCTGGACCCTGCTGCGAGTGCTTAACGCACTGTGGATGGGGTCCAGCCGCCAAATCCTGACCACCATATTCCTCGACAATTAGTAGCTGCGAGAGAATATCGCACAGTGAAGATAAGCTACCAGAATCTGCCACTATTGTCAATCCCTGTCTCATATACCATCAAATAGCACTCTAGAAGATAAGTCCATACACCTCAGCACAGAGGTTTCCTAGCTTAATGCGGCGCCGGCTGGACAGCGGCCCGCATACCAGGGAGTGTCCTCCTGACATGGGCGCACCACCACGTGCGTGGGAAACATGGACACGACGCGAGCAGCAATCAGAAGCCGACGTTTACCCGGACATCAAGCCAGAGGGCACCGAAGTGGCTGGCTTACCAGCTAGAAGCATTCTGCATGAACTTGCACGTAGCAGAGCAGGCCATGAGGGCAAGAGTAGTTGAAAGGCCTCGTCATGTTCGCACTGTTCTTGCGCCGTCACGCTCATTCTTCGGCTCCGTCTTTGCCGCACCCGGTGCCGTAATGATGTCCCCCATGATGGAAATCTGGGGAGTAAGCGGCTTCAACACAGAAAGAACGGGGCTGATTATGGTCGCCCGGCCGGCTACG
>CAZYLE010000042.1:0-10914 GCA_964648675.1 uncultured Dehalococcoidales bacterium | reverse complement strand
TTCCATCTCCCTGCCGAGATGTGCAAGTGGGGGCACTCCCATACAACAGCTAGAATAGGGTTAACCATGGGCTCACCAATAACCCCATCTGTCTTGTGTCCCTAAACATCGCCTGCCGCTCGAAACCCACCGCTGTCTTTTGCCGATATTGAAGCTTATACTCCACGTTGTCAGCATATTCTGAAGCTGATATGATTGGTCCAGAGCCAATGCCGGAGAAGGTTTACTTACTATGGCTATCATTAAGACGGAAAACTTGACCAAGCGCTTCAAAGACGTATTAGCGGTAGATGATGTTAGTCTGGAGATAGAGGAAGGTGAATGCTTCGGGCTGTTAGGGCCTAACGGGGCGGGCAAGACCTCACTCATCAGGATGGTAACCGCTGTATCACCTGTTACGGCTGGCAGGATATGGGTGCAGGGTAAGGACCTTGAGCGGTCCGCCCGGGAAGCGAAGGCCATCATGGGGATAGTACCACAACTGGACAACCTCGATCCGGACCTGACGGTGTTGCAAAATCTGATGACCTTCGCCCGCTACTTCAATATACCCAAGAATGAAGCGCGCCGCCGCAGTATGGAACTATTGGGTCTGTTCAAGCTCGAAGACAAACGAAACAGCGCGATCCGCGAGCTCTCGGGCGGCATGAGACGCCGACTGCTCATCGCTCGCGGCCTTGTCAACAACCCCAGGATCATCATCCTTGACGAGCCGACCATTGGGCTCGATCCGCAGGCGCGACACCTGGTGTGGCACAAGCTCACCGAGCTTTATGCTCAAGGAGTCACTCGCATTCTGTGCACCCATAATATGGATGAGGCGTCTACCCTGTGTGACCGGGTGGCAATAATGAATGAAGGCAGAATCCTCGACCTCGATGCTCCCCATACGTTGGTGGCCAGGCATGTAGGGAGTGAGGTGTGGGAGATCGAGGTGGACTCGCAGGAGAGGGAGAGGCTTTTCGCCACGCTGAAGAGCCGCGGGCTCGACTTCGAGGATGCTGGCACTCACATCTATGTGTTCCACGTCGGGCAGGAGGATACACTGACTGGTATCGGGGACCAGCACAGGCTGCGACAGCGGCCCGCCAACCTGGAGGACGTCTTCTTCCGACTCACCGGGAGGTCTCTGATCGAATGAAGCCCTTCTCATGGCGTTGTATCCGAATGTGGCAGCGCAACAGGGATGTCTTCGTCAGGCTATGGCACTCCGAGGCGCCTGGCGCTATCGCCGAGCCTATCCTTATCCTGGTAGCTATGGGACTCGGCCTGGGTGCCTATGTGGGTCTGGTTGATGGGCAGCGCTACATCGAGTTCATTGCGCCGGGTATCATCGCCAGCTACGCCATGTTCAGCGCCAGCTTCGAATGCACCTATGGCACGTTCTTCCGTATGGAGTATCAGAAGACCTTTGACGCCGTCATCGCGACTCCACTGAGCGTGGAGGATGTTATCGCTGGTGAAATATTCTGGGGAGCTACGCGATCAATGCTCACCGGCACAGTGATACTGGCCATCGCCGCAGCCTTCCAGTTGGTGCATTCGCCATGGGCATTGCTGATACCGCCGGTCTGTTTCTTGGAGGGAGTGGTGTTCGCCTCGATTGCATTGTTCTACACGTCGCTGGTGCCGGCCATCTACACCTTCAACTACTACTTTACCCTTTTCATAACGCCGATGTTCTTCTTCAGCGGCGTGTTCTTTCCCCTCTCCTCTTTTCCCCAGATAGTGCAGAGCCTTAGCTGGATAATACCCTTGACACCAGTGGTTCATCTCACCCGCTCACTGGTGAGCGGAGACGTGCACCTCGGCCTGCTGTGGTCGCTCGGGCTAACCCTACTCTTCGCTGTCGGGTTCTTCTCGCTGTCATTGGTCACCATGAAGCGTAGGCTAGCCGTATGAAAAAGTTTGCACCGTCGAACCAGTTGGCCAGGTCCAACCGCCTAGGTAAATATGCTTCTATATATGCTCATATTGAAAATTCTCCTGTTGCGCTATAGTATAATAATGAGGGATGAATGTTTATTGGGGGTTGAAATGGCTGATTACAAAGAGCTATGGCAACTAAAGGACTCGCTCAAAGCTGAGATAAAGAATAGCATCATGGCTGAAATTGAAGAGGTTGCAAGAATACAAACCCAAGAATTAAGTAGGGCCATAAACGATATGCTGCAAAATACGGCCCAGAGAATCCTAGATGAGATTAACCTGGAAAAGGTAACCAAGCCTATGCTTGATAACACGGTCCGCAATGTTTTGGAGACACAATATCCTGAGTTAATACAAAAAGCCATGGCGAAGTCCCAATATCCTGCGTTGATACAAAAGGCTCTGGCAGTGGCAACGCCCGAAATCCAAAAGGCCAAAGATGTTTTTAACGAAGTACTGGAGCAAGCGGTTAAAGAAGTCATAAGAGAAGCCATCGTAGAATCAGTAGGCAAAGCAGCATAGCTGTCTGTTTGTCAATCGCTCATTCCGGACAATCTTCACATAGGTATTTAAGCTACTGTCAAATGACAATTTCTTGTGGTCAGCCACTTGATAATGCAACGACAGAAAGGTAGACTTGTGGCGTTTGCTCAGATAGTATTTCCCAGCAGGATTATTTCCATCGATTGTCTCCTGCATAGTAGGTAACCCCGGGTGCGGTGGAATGTAGGAAAAGGAAGCAACGATGAAATACAGCCGCATTGTGGTATTAGGCCTGGTAATCGTGATGATTGCGTCAGTTGTGGTTAGTCTCGCACATATTCGAAGCATACCTACGTCAGGGCCAACACCAACACCAGCAACCACTCCAATGCCTCATATTAATATTGAAAGTGTAATAATCTGCTCCGATGTGCGCGGTCTAGAAGATTATACCATTCAACCAAACGCCACTTTTCAACTGGGGGATAAGGTGTTTATCTACTTTGAAATTTTTGACTTCACAATCCAGAGCAACGATGGAACGTATGAATATTCAGTAAACTTTGACGAGTTTAGCGCATATGACTCCAATAATGAATTGTTCTATAGTGGCTTTGATTTTGGAGGAATGCACGAAACAGAAGCGTCTGTTATGCCTGCAGGGCTAGCGGCCTACACGAACTTCGAAATATCTCTAGGGAGTCCTACGGGGCAATACCGGGCCGAGATAATAGTAAGCGACGAGCTTTCAGGGGAAAAAGCTTACACCACAGCATATTTCGCCGTAGAATAGCAAGCAACCATTAGCTTTCTTAGATATTTGGGTTGTTTGTTTTAGTTGTATTGTCAGCTTACTGGGCTAATTTTTTAAATCTACCTCGTTTAAAGACGACCAATAAAAGAAATTAAGGCTTTTGTGATTAAACAACTACCGTGATCAACTACCAGAAATACGCAAACCCACAAGTCAGTTAGACAATCTCGTTATCTAGTCAGCCACTAAAAAGCCCGTCTGAAGAGTAATATTGTGCTGCAAGCTAGCCAAGTGATTGAATAAAACCTGAGTTCGTCTAAATCCATATAGAGCATACGATAACATTGTAATGCTCAATCCAACTGAGGCTAATGAGAAGTGATAACCATAAAATGTGCCAGGTGTAAACGCAAGGTATTTAGATATGTGAAGATTGGGAAAGGACGAGTGCTGCACTGCTGGAAAGACCGAATAATTAAAGACTATAGCTTGCGTGACGGAAACGAAGTCAAATGTCAATGCGGTAACCTAATTGGTATTGATGAAGGAAAGTGGATCAGAATGAAGCAGCGCTCCTTCATCTATTCAGGGACAGAAAGAAAAGGGTAGATATTCCTAAGAAACCCATATTCGCTCATCCATGTTGTCACAATAAATATATCTTGATCACAGCTAGCGCAGAGCCTGACTGACTATTGAATCGAGTTCTCATTATTCTTATTAGTCATCTTCGCACGGTGACATTTTATACGGATACTTCTCGCCAGCAGGTATCGGAATATCAAGACAGTTCTCTCCAGGTACCATAGGACAGGTGTAATCCTCGCTGTATGCGCACCAGGGGTTGTATGCTCTATTGAAATCGAGGATCCATTTCCCCTCGGCATTGCGGTGTGTGTCGGATTTGAAATCAAGATACCGTCCCGCCCCATAAGTTTCCTTGCCGGATGTTGTATCTGTGAAAGGAATAAACAGGCTCTTCTCATAAGGAGCGTTCTTATATGCTTGAAGTACGCAATTCTTGCCGCCTACGATAAATCGGAATTCACCCCACCTGAGGAACTCCTGTTCATTCCCCTTTGTATCAGATGCCCTTATCACCTTCTTCTCTTTATGTTCGTGTAGTACGAGCTCGAACCTATAGTCTGGATTTACGGAAAAGTAATCAAGTCCCCTAAACCTGGTGCGGTCTTGAGAAGATAATGGCGATTGTCGATGTTCGGCAAAAAATATATCCTTGTCCGCTCGCTCCCTCTCAATAGTGGCTTCCCATTCAGAAATATCCATGATTTTATGCCTCCTCATTATGCCGCAACAATACACATATATGGTATTACTGTAGCTCCTTAAGGTCTTGATAGTAATCCAGTGATTCCGGATTTATCAGAGCCTCTCTATTCAACACCTCCCTACCATGTATTATATTGGTAACCGCGCTTTCCATTTTTTTCATATTCATTGTGTAGGGAATATCTGGCACCTGTATAATCATGGCCGGAACGTGTCGGTGAGAGGCATTTTGGCGCAAGGTCTGCTTAATCCTGGTCTTCAAATCCTCGGTTAAATGGTATCCCTCATTAAGTACAATGAAGAGAATAATACGCTGGTCTCCCTGCCAGCTCTGCCCTATGGCAAGACTGTCAGCAACTTCTTCCAGTTTTTCCAATTGATTGTATATCTCAGCCGTACCTATGCGGACTCCGGAGGGTTTTAGCACGGAGTCGGAACGGCCGAAAAAGGTAATCCCACCCGTATCACTATGGATCATAATATAATCGCCATGGCGCCACGCATGGGGATATACAGTAAAGTAAGCCTCCCTGTACTTCTCGCCACTTGGATCATTCCAGAAATAGAGGGGCATGGACGGAGCAGCCGCTTCGCAAACAAGCTCTCCTTGCCGGTCGACTATTGAATTGCCTCTTTCGTCATATGCCTTTACTTTCATGCCTAAAGCTGGCCCCTGCAGCTCGCCGGCGTACACCGGGCTGACGGGATTTCCTGCAGCAAAGCAACCATTGATATCCGTGCCGCCTGAAATCGAATTAAAATGCAGGTCCTCTTTGATTTCTCGGTATACATATTCAAATCCCTCGGCAGAAAGCGGTGAACCAGTCTGCGATATCTCACGCAGCGGCGTTAAATCATAGTCTTTGCCCGGCTCGACTCCCTGGCTTCTAAGGCCGTTAATGTAAGTGGCACTGGTGCCGAAAACGGTTACTTTTTCATCCTGAATCAGCTTCCACATAGCTCCGGCATCGGGGTAATTGGGGTTGCCATCATATAGCACCACCGTGGCGCCTACCCCCAGAGAGCTCAGCAGCCAATTCCACATCATCCAGCTACATGTTGTTATATACATGATCCTATCTTCACGCTTCAAATCGGTATGGAGCATCAGTTCCTTTAGGTGATTGATGAGGACTCCACCAGCCCCCTGCACCATACATTTCGGCTTGCCTGTTGTTCCCGAGCTAAACATGATGTATACCGGGTGCTCGAAGGGTAATTGTTCGAACTGAATTTCAGGCGCCCTTTTCGTAGATACAAAATCGTTGTAGCGTACACCATTAGGAATATGGCCAATATCAGGTCTGTCCTCGGTATAGCAGGCGATTATAACCTTCTCAATTGAAGGTATCCGCCTAGCGATCTCAGCCACATTTGAAAGAGAGTCGAAAGCCTTGCCTTTATAGAAATATCCGTTGGCGGCGAACAATACTTTCGGTTCAATCTGACCAAAGCGGTCCAGAACCGCTCCTGGACCAAGGTCGGTAGCACAGGATACCCATATAGCACCGATGCTGGCAGTGGCAAGCATGGCAATGGCCGTCTCAATAATATTGGGCATGTATGCAGCCACCCGATCTCCTGGCGCGACACCCATATCTCGAAGTGACTTCGATAGGCGCGCCACAGCATCATACAATCCTATGTAGCTCAGCTTAGCTGATTTTTCGGTCTCCCCACGAAATATAAAGGCTATGTGACCATCCCTGTATCTCAGCAGATTCTCGGCAAAATTAAGCCTTGCTCCAACGAACCACTTTGCCCCCGGCATCCTGCTGGCATCGTCCACAACTATTTCATACTCTTTAGAGGACTTGATTTGGGCAAAGTCCCACATGCAGGACCAGAAATCGGCTATATTGTTTACCGACCAATCATGTAGTTGCCCATAGGAACCGATGTCCTGTCCGTATCTTTCATTCACCAAACGCATAAACGCAGTTATATTGGCGTCTCGCTTTCGTTCCACCGATGGTTCCCACAGCAACTTCCCCATAACAATTCCCTTCCCCAATTCCCCGTAACTCAGAAATTAAGATATCAGCCTATTCTACAACACTACCGATACCTTAGAATGCACTATTTTATGCTCTTTCAGCAACCTTTTCAGCCGGTCGGGCTCTTGACAGCATGATTTCAGGGTAGTAGCGTTTTAGTGTCTGCTCAAAGTCTAAATAGACGTCAGCATCTTGTTTATATGCAGTGGACGACCCAGGAGGTGAAGCATTAGGAGAGCCATTCCAGTGCTGCTGATTATCGTCGTAATCGCCATCGCCGTTATTGCTACGATCGCCGCAACTGGTGGATTAGAGCCTGGAGCGACGCCTACACCAACATCAACGCCGATGAAAACACCCATATCTATGCCAACCGCATTAGCGCCGTTGCTATTTTTCTCCAATCAGCAGGCCAAGGAGGAGAAACACGATGACGGGACCCAAAGTAGCCCCATACGGCTCCTGGAAATCGCCGGTAACATCAGACCTGATTGTCTCTGAGACGATCAGTCTTGGGCAGATAGCTCTCGATGGCGAAGATGTCTACTGGGTCGAGATGCGCCCGGCAGAGAGTGGCCGGTACGTAGTTGTGCGACGGTCCTTACAGGGGCAAACGGCCGACGCCACGCCACCTCCCTTCAGCGCTCAGTCACGGGTGCATGAGTACGGTGGCGGTGCCTTCGTTGTCATCAACGGCGCGGTCTATTTCTCCAACTTCACCGATCAACGCCTGTACCGTCAGGACCCAGCATCAGAGCCACGGCCAATCACCCCTGAAGCGGACATGCGCTATGCTGACGGCGTCATCGACCGGCGCCGGAAGCGCATGGTCTGCGTGTGCGAAGACCATAGCAAAGGCGGACATGAAGCGGTCAACGCTTTGATAAGCATTCCTCTTGATGGCAGCAACAGCGGTCAGGTGTTGGCCTGCGGAAACGACTTTTACTCATCACCGCGGCTCAGCCCCGATGGGTCTCGCCTGGCCTGGCTCACCTGGAACCATCCCAACATGCCGTGGGATGGAACCGAGCTATGGGTCGGTGAGATAAATGAAGATGGCTCACTTGGCCACAACCGTCGCGTGGCGGGTGGCGTAGACGAATCCATCTTTCAGCCAGAGTGGTCGCCTGACGGCATCCTGTACTTCGTCTCAGACCGAACTGGCTGGTGGAATCTGTATCGCTGGCGCAATGGACAGATAGAGCCGCTATACGACGTGGAGGCCGAGTTCGGAGTACCGCAATGGCTCTTCCGAATGTCTACCTACGCCTTCGAATCAGCGGGACGTATCATTTGCACCTACGCCCAGCACGGGCAGTGGCATATGGCGAGCCTCGATACGGTGACCGGCGAGTTTGAGGTGATTGAGACCCCCTATACTTCAATCGGGTTTCTCCGCGCGGCTCCTGGACTTGCCGTATTCCTTGCTGGCTCGCCGAGCGAACCCACATCAGTCGTCCAGCTTGACCTTGCCACGCGCGAACTTAATGTGCTGCGCCGTTCAAGCGCCGTCGCCATTGATCCGGAGTACCTATCGACGCCACAGGCGATTGAGTTCCCCACTGAGAACGGCCTCACGGCGCACACACTATTCTACGCACCAAAAAATCGAGACTATACGGCATCACCCAATGAGCCACCACCCCTCCTTGTCATAAGCCACGGCGGGCCGACCAGTGCAACCTCCAGCACACTTAATCTAATGGTCCAGTATTGGACCAGCCGCGGCATCGCTGTCCTCGATGTGGACTACGGTGGAAGCACCGGCCACGGCCGGGCTTATCGCCAGCGTCTCGATGGTCAGTGGGGCATCGTGGATGTTGACGATTGTGTGAACGGCGTACGTTATCTTGTCCAGCGCGGTGAGGTCGATCCCGGCCGGGTCGCCATCAGGGGAGGCAGCGCTGGTGGCTACACCACCCTGTGCGCGCTCACCTTCCGCGACATCTTCAAGGCAGGAGCCAGCTACTTTGGCGTCAGCGACCTGGAAGCACTCACCAATGAGACTCACAAATTCGAGTCGCATTATCTGGACCGGCTAATTGGTCCATATCCCGAACGCCGCGACATCTACGACGAACGTTCACCGATCAACTTCGTCGACCGCCTCTCATGCCCGGTGATATTCTTTCAGGGACTTGAGGATAAGATTGTCCCGCCCAATCAGGCGCAGGTGATGTTCGAGGCACTGCGAGCCAAGGGGTTGCCTGTCGCCTACGTTCCATTCGAGGGCGAGCAGCACGGCTTCCGCCGCGCCTCGAACATCAAGCGTGCTCTTGACGCTGAGATGTACTTCTACTCAAAGATATTCGGCTTCGAACTGGCCGACCCAGTCGAGCCGGTGCATATCGATAACCTTTAGAATAACGCAACCTTCCCTAAATGGAGGAGAAAAAGAAATCTTTGCTCGAGAGACAAATCGACCTTATGATAAGAAAGGAAAGCAGGACAGAGAAGTGGATTGAGGAAAAGGAGGCTTGCAACAATATAGGCGAACTCTCATAATGGGGCTCGAACTCAATGCTAGCTTTAAGGCAACATTTAATTATGTAAAGGAGTATCATGAACAGGCTACACAATCGCCCTCGTCCTTTGTTGATGGCTCACCGCGGTGCACCGGTTCACGCGCCGGAAAACACCTTCGCATCATTTCAACTGGCTATAGATAGCGGCGCTGACATCATGGAGACCGACCTGTGGTTCACCAAGGATGGCGTTATTGTATGCCATCACGATGAAACTGTGAACCGCGTTACCGATGGTAGCGGCGCCATCCCTGAAATGACCCTAGATGAAGTCAAAGCCTTACGGGTTAAGCGCTCCTATTGCGGCCAGTTTGACCAAGCCAAGTACCCTGATGAACAAATCCCCACTCTGCAAGAGTTGCTCGACTTCACGCCTGAAGATACGGGCCTGGCCCTGGAACTTAAGGATCCATCTTTCAGTGAGCCAGAACGCGCTGCCCAATTAATCGACATGATACGCCCCCGTATCGAAATGGGCACAGTGATGCTGTTATCCTTTGACACCAATCTGCTGTGGGCTGCTCGCAAGTTCGAGCCGTCCGTCTGGATCGGCGAAGTCAGCATGTCCAACTCTAACCCTACTTTTGGCGGCAATGGCGTTGGCACTACATACCAGGCGATGAAAAGCAATCCCGACTATATGAAAATCGCCCGCCAGCACAACCTGTGGGTCTGCCCGGTAGATCCACAGCCAGAAGAGCGGCTGTCATGGTATCTTGAGATCGATGTCGACGCGGTGCTGACCGACCACCCCGATGTGACTCGAGACGCACTGGCAAAGCTCAAGCGACGGTAGAAAATTTGTCTCGTCCAAGCCGCGTCAACCAACGGTTATCCAAGCCATCCGCCTCCGAGACGCAGCCACTGCGTTTGCACGCAAACGGCTATTACCTGCTGTACAACCCCATAAGTTCCGTTTGAGCCAGGATGTGTCCCTGCATGGCCTGGAGCAATCGCTCCTTGCCTGCGCCTGCAGCGAGGTCGAGTAACGTATCCAGAGCATAGAGCTTGAAGAAGTAGCGGTGCGTGCCGCCGGGTGGACAGGGACCACCATAGGCCGACCGCCCCCAACTGCTTCGACCATGACGGCTACCGTCGGGCAGCTCATCCTGCTTAGGCACAGCCTCGGGCAAGGCTGTAGTTGTGCCGGGCACGTTATAAAGCACCCAGTGCACCCATGTACCAACTGGCGCGTCGGGGTCATCGGAGATGAGAACGAAACTTTGAGTATTCGGGGGCGCATCGCTCCACTGCAGCGGCGGTGATATATCATCGCCGTCACAGGTGTATTTGCGGGGGATCTTTTCCCCTGCGGCAAAAGCAGTGCTAGTTAGTTCAAAAGCCATCGTTTGACCTCCTTTCTCAGACAGACAGGCGCCCAAAAGTCCAACATACCACTTGATGGCTTTGTAGCTGGACTGGAGTCCGCCTCGCCGGCCAAGGTATGCCAGATGCTAGCATCCATTATAGTAGCAGTCAAGCCTGGATTTCACTCAGAATGATAATACAAAAAGCGAATCATGGGATTATCTCGTCTAGAAACGTGACTGACTTCCTCCGTATTTTTTGGCCTGTCCCTAGATGAATAATGGCGTTTAATTGAACGCCCCTGCCATGATGGATAACTTCGTTTGAGACAGGCCTCACAGTGTAACGAGATTGACAGAGTATGTGTCTTCATATATCCTTGCCTTAAATAGCAATCTTTGGATATTACGAGACTATTTCGGTCATTGAAGGGTAAAAATAAAAATGGAAAAAGATACAGCTATCCCATCTGCTGACTCAGAGAGAGAGGCTGATGATCTTGTAGCCTTGAGCCGTGTCTCAGCAGCAATCAGTAGCCTCAGAGACCTGGATGCTATCCTCGAGGTCGCTCTGGATAACGTGCTGAATATCATGAACGGAACCAGGGGAGGCATCTTGCTACTGGATG
>CAZYLE010000041.1:0-11059 GCA_964648675.1 uncultured Dehalococcoidales bacterium | reverse complement strand
GCGCGCAGTCGACTTCTGGCTCGATATGGGCGTGTCTGGGCTTCGCCTGGATGCCGTCCCCTACCTCTACGAGAGAGAGGGCACTAACTGCGAGAACCTGTCTGAAACCCATGCCTTCCTGAAAGAACTGCGTCGGCACGTAGATGAGCGATTCAAGAACAGCCTGCTGCTCGCCGAATCGAACCAGTGGCCCGAGGATGCCGCTGCCTACTTCGGCGCGGGCGATGAGTGCCACATGGCCTTTCATTTCCCCTTGATGCCCCGCCTGTTCATGGCCATCCGGATGGAGGATCGCTTTCCCATTGTCGACATCCTTCAGGAAACTCCAGCCATTCCCGATATGTGCCAGTGGGCTCTCTTCTTGCGCAACCACGACGAACTGACCCTGGAGATGGTCACCGACGAGGAAAGGGACTACATGTACCGCGTCTATGCCCACGATAGTCAGGCCAGAGTCAACCTCGGCATTCGTCGCCGCCTCGCTCCTCTGCTCAACAACGACAGAAAGAAAATCCAGCTCATGAACAGCCTGCTCCACTGCCTGCCAGGCACGCCCATCATCTACTATGGTGACGAGATCGGTATGGGCGACAACTTCTATCTCGGCGATCGGAATGGGGTTCGCACACCGATGCAGTGGAGTGCTGACAGGAATGCCGGCTTCTCACATGCCAACCCACAGAGGTTGTACTTGCCGGTAATCATAGACCCCGAGTACCACTACGAAGCGGTAAATGTGGAAGCGCAGCAGGGCAATCCAGACTCGCTGCTGTGGTGGATGAAGCGGATCATTGCCTTGCGGAAGCGTTTCAGGGCTTTGAGTCGGGGCAGTCTAAAGTTCCTCCTTCCAGAGAACCGCAAGGTTCTGGCTTTCCTCCGGCGCTGTGAGAACGAAACCATCCTGGTTGTGGCCAATCTCTCTCGCCTGGCGCAACACACCTCCCTGAACCTGGCCGAATTCACCGGGCTGGTGCCAAACGAGGTGTTCGGACAGGCCGACTTTCCCCCGATTGGAGAGACACCCTACTTCATCACGCTTGGTCCGTACGACTTCTACTGGTTCTCGCTGCAGCCAAGACCGGCCCCGCAGGTTCCCGTTCAAGCCCCGGGCGCCAAGGAGGAGACACCGGTCCTTGCCGTGGCTGGGCAGTGGAGGAGCATCTTCGGCAAGCGACTGCGGCCCGCGATGGAAGCGCTATTGCTGGGCTACATACGCGGCTGCCGCTGGTTTGGCGGGAAGGCTCGACGCATCCAGTCCTGTGTGATACGGGATACTGTACCGGTTCCGTACGACCGGTCTGTTGCGTATCTCACGCTCGTCAGCATAGAGTATTCGGAGGGAGAGCCAGAGATGTATCTGCTCCCCCTTGCCTTCGCATCGGGGGAGCAGGCCAACCGAGTGGCGGCAGAGACACCGAAGGCGGTTGTCGCGCGTCTGAGGCTGACAGGTCTCAATGGTGATGAGGAAGGCATACTCTATGACGCGCTGGCGAGCAGTGATTTCGACAAGGCGCTGCTGGGGGCCATTGGAGGACGGCGGCGCTTCAAGGCAGGCCTAGCCGAAGTGCGCGCCTCACCTACTCGATACTTTCGCAGATTGCGCGGACCCGCCAAGACTTCTCTGGAGCCTGCCTTGCTGATGGCTGAACAGAGCAACACGTCGGTCGTCTACGCAGACAGGCTCATACTGAAGGTGTTTCGGCGTCTGCAGGAGGGGACCAATCCTGATTTGGAGGTGGGGCGTTTCCTTACCGAGCGGGTGTTCTTTCCCCATATTCCCCACGTGGCAGGCGGCATCGAGTACTACCCCAGTCGCCGCGCACAACCCATGACTGTCGGCGTCCTGCAGGAATACGTGCCCAACGAGGGGGACGCATGGAAATACACACTGGATTCCCTGGGCCACTACTTCGAACGTGTGTTGGCGCACCCGGATGCAAGCATAACTCAACCCCCCGACAAGCCGCTGATAGAACTGGGCGAGTGTGACATCCCCCTGATTGTCAGAGAAGTGGCCGGCGTCTATCTCTCGTCAGCCCGGCTGTTGGGGCAGCGAACCGGTGAGCTGCACCTGGCGTTAGCCTCGAACCGGGATGATCCAGACTTCGCGCCTGAGCCGTTCACGGTAGGGTATCAACGCTCCGTCTTTCACCATATGCGAAGCCTGACCACCCTCGTGCTACTGCTATTGCGCCAGCGTCTCGAGGCTCTTCCCAAGGATGCAGGGGAAGAAGCGGTGAGAGTCCTTGATCTTCACGGAGATATCATCGCCAAGTTCAGGGTTGCTCTCAAGCACAGAGCTGCAGCCATGCGCACGAGGTGTCACGGGGACTATCACCTCGGTCAGGCTCTCTACACCGGCAAGGACTTCGTCATCATCGACTTCGAAGGCGAGCCGGCACGATCTCTGGGGGAACGCCGTCTGAAGCGCTCCCCTCTCAGCGACGTCGCAGGTATGATACGTTCATTTGACTATGCCGTCCACGCTGCGCTCCTGGGGCAGGCGCCAACCGTCATTCGGCCGGAGGACTTGCCGATTCTCGAGCGGTGGGGGCGACTGTGGTACGTCTGGGTGTCGGCAGCCTTTTTGAACTCGTATCTCGCAGTTGTGAAAGAGAGCGGGCTGCTGCCCCCTAGCCGCGAGGAACTGCAGGAGTTGCTTGACATGTACCTCCTTGAGAAAGCAGTGTACGAGCTAGGCTACGAGTTGAACAACCGCCCCGACTGGGTTAGGGTTCCGCTCAGCGGCATCCTTCAATTGATGGAGAGTGCGGTATGAGAACTCCACCAATGATCCATCTCCTTCATCGGTTGGCGCGTCTCTATGATGTGCAGACAGGCTACTATGACGTGTTCCATCGTCGACACCAAGCGTCACCGCAAGCCCTTCTGCACGTGTTGCGGGCACTGGGCGCTGGTGTCGATTCACTCGAAGACGTTCCCTCTGCGCTTGAAGAACGAAGGCAGGCACTGTGGAAGCGCTGTATCAACCCAGCAGTAGTTGCCTTGGATAGGGCCCCAGCTGTAATAGAACTGCGGCTGCCTGCGGCCCAAGCGAGCGGCTCCATGGCTTGCGAGCTACAGCTTGAGAACGGGGATATTCGAGCATGGACCTGTGGACTCGAAGACCTTCCCGACGTGGGTGGAGCCGAATTCGGTGGAAGGAGCTACGTAGCCAAGCGCTTCACGCTGCCCAGCAAGTTGCCCAACGGATATCACAGACTTCATGTCGAGGTATCGGGCAGGTGCTGCCAGAGCATTGTCATATCAACCCCAGACAGGGCCTTTGGCTTCGACAACCTAACGGGCCAGCGCATCTGGGGCGTGTTCCTTCCCCTGTACGCTGCTTATTCGCAACGGAGCTGGGGTGCCGGTGACTACTCCGACCTGGAATCCCTAGCCGCTTGGGTTGGTGAGCTTGGTGGTGATGTAGTGGCCACCCTTCCGCTCCTCTCTACCTTCCTTGACGAACCTTTCCAGCCTAGCCCCTACACACCAGTGAGCCGCCTCATGTGGAACGAGTTCTATGTCGATGTGACCAGACTTCCAGAACTAGAAAGGTCCGCGTCAGCCCAAGCTCTCCTGGAGTCAACAGAGTTTCAGAGGGACATCGCCATCCTGCGCGAGTCCCCTTTGGTCGATTATAAGAGCCAAATAGCGTTGAAGCGCCGAGTGCTCGAGGAGCTGTGCCGCTCCCTGTTCTCCGAATCGTCCGGCCGCCGCGAAAACCTGCGATGTTTCGTAAGGGCACATCCAGACGTGGAGGACTACGCTCGCTTTAGGGCGACGTTAGAGCAACGTCGTGCCCCGTGGCCAAGCTGGCCCCAGCGATTGAGGGAAGGGCAGTTACAAAAGGGTGACTGTGATGAGAGCGCCAGCCGCTATTATCTCTACGCCCAGTGGGCGGCACAGCAGCAGGTGCAAGCGCTGCTGAAAAAGGCAGGCAATGACGGGGCGAAGCTTTGCCTGGATTTCCCCCTAGGGGTTCACCCGCACGGCTACGACGTGTGGCGCAATCAGGACTGCTTCGTCCGCGATGTCATGGTTGGAGCTCCTCCCGACGCCGTCTTCACCGCAGGCCAAGACTGGGGGTCTCCACCGTTGCACCCTGAGAGAATTCGGGAACGAGGCTATGGATACTTCATCGCGTGCCTGCGGCACCATATGCGGTTCGCCTCTATCCTCAGGATTGACCATGTCATGGGCCTGCACCGCCTCTTTTGGATCCCCAAGGGGATGCAGCCAGAACAAGGTGTGTATGTCCGCTACCCTACCGACGACCTGTACGCCATCATTGCGCTTGAGTCCCACCGAAACGAGACCATTATCGAAGGTGAAGACCTGGGGACTGTCCCCCCGTATGTCAGACCGGCAATGAAGCGACATGGCCTATATCGCAGCTACGTGCTGCAGTATGAGCTTTCCTCTGATTCAGGGAAGGGGGCTCGAACAGCCCCATCCCGTTCCGTAGCCAGCGTCAATACGCACGACATGCCTCCATTTGCCGCGTACTGGCAAGGCTTCGATATCGAGCAACGCATGGAACTGGGTCTGCTGGATAGGGTAACATCGAGACACGAGAGGAAAGAGAGAGAGCGTCTCAAACGGGCGCTGGTGAGGTTCCTGCAGCGCAGAGGGTTCGCTCGGCGCGGCTCAGACGACCCTAAAGCGATTCTGCTGGCCATCTTGGCCTTTCTAAGCGCCAGCCAGGCACGGTTCGTTGTGGTCAATCTGGAGGACCTGTGGCTCGAAACAGAAGCTCAGAACATGCCAGGTACCACCGACGAGTTCCCCAATTGGCGACGGAAATCACAGTATCGGCTGGAGACACTATGCCGGTTGCCCGAGGTAGTGGATGTACTGCGCGAAGTAGACCGGCTTCGAAGGAGAACGCCACGGTGAACCGCGCGAAGGGAAGGGGACAGGGAAAGGCCAGCGAGGGTAGGACTGTGGCCGGCAGCGTCAGTTATGACACGACGCTATTTACCGATGACGACCTCTACCTGTTCAACGAAGGATCCCATCTTCGCCTGTACGAGAAACTGGGTGCCCACCCCATCGCTACCGGTGCGTCCGAGGGGACCTACTTCGCGGTGTGGGCACCGGATGCGAGGCAGGTCAACGTGATGGGCGACTTCAACGACTGGGACAAGACGAGCCATCCCTTGCGCCCCAAGGGTCGGTCGGGCATTTGGGAGGGCTTCGTGTCCGGCGTGGGCAAGGGTGCTATCTATAAGTTCCACATCGTGTCCCGCCACAAAGGTTATCGGGTGGACAAGGCAGACCCGTTCGCCGTTTATAGCCAAGTGCCGCCCCAGACCGCTTCAATCGTGTGGGACCTGGGATATAGCTGGGGGGATGCAACATGGATGGAGGAACGCCAATACCGCAGCGGGTTGGATGCTCCTGTTGCCATCTACGAGGTGCATCTTGGGTCGTGGCGGCGCGAGCCTGACGATGGCGGCCGCTTCCTCAGCTACCGCGAGTTGGCGCCCTTATTGACCCGGTATGTCCAGGACATGGGTTTCACCCACGTGGAGTTCCTCCCCGTGATGGAGCACCCATTCTACGGCTCATGGGGCTACCAGACCACAGGCTACTTCGCCCCTACCAGCCGCTACGGCACGCCACAGGACCTCATGTACCTGATCGACCATTTGCACCAGCATGGCATCGGAGTAATCCTGGACTGGGTACCGTCGCATTTCCCAACGGACGAGCACGGCCTCGCCTTTTTTGACGGGTCCCACCTCTACGAGCATGCCGATCCTCGCAAGGGGTTGCACCCTGACTGGGACAGTTTCATCTTCAACTACGGCCGAAGTGAAGTCTGCAGTTTCCTTCTGAGTAACGCTCTCTTCTGGCTGGACAAGTACCACGCGGATGGCCTGCGTGTCGACGCTGTTGCCTCAATGCTGTACCTGGACTATTCGCGAAAGGAAGGAGAGTGGATACCCAACAGATACGGCGGGCGCGAGAACCTGGAGGCGATTGCGTTCTTGCGGCGCTTCAATCAGGAGGTCTACGGGCACTACCCCGGTGTCCAGACCGTAGCTGAGGAGTCGACTGCCTGGCCCATGGTATCCAAGCCAACGTACGTTGGCGGCCTGGGCTTCGGCTACAAGTGGGATATGGGCTGGATGCACGATACGCTGGAGTACATGAGCCTTGATCCCATCTTTCGCAAGTACCACCAAAATGAGTTGACCTTCAGGCAACTATACGCCTTCAGTGAGAACTTCATTCTACCGCTTTCCCATGACGAGGTGGTGCATGGTAAGGGGTCGCTGCTGGCCAGGATGCCGGGAGATGACTGGCGCAAATTCGCCAACCTGAGACTGCTGCTGGGGTACATGTACGGCCAGCCGGGAAAGAAGCTACTGTTCATGGGGGGAGAGTTCGGTCAGTGGCGTGAATGGAGTCATGACGACAGTCTCGAATGGCACCTGCTGCAGTATGCTCCGCACATTGGGCTCCAGAGGTGGGTGCAGGACCTGAACCGTCTGTACAGGCATGAAACGGCACTTCACCAGTCCGATTGCAATCCATCAGGATTCGAATGGATAGACTGTACCGACGCCGATAGCAGCTCGCTGACCTTCATGCGCACAGGTCAGTCGAACGACGATATCGTCCTCATCGCGTGCAATTTCACGCCGGTTCCTCGGCTCAACTACCGCGTTGGCGCTCCAAAGGCTGGCACCTGGAGTGAAGTCATCAACAGCGACGCCGAAACATATGGGGGAAGCGGGTATGGCAACATGGGTGGGGTTGAGGCGTCGCCAGTGCCCATGCATGGGCGTCCCTACTCACTGAACCTGACCCTGCCACCGCTGGCCATCGTTTTCTTCAAGAGCGACGGGGGCAGGCAATGAGTGGCAAGCCCAGTCTGGGAGCGATGTGCCTGGGTGACGGACAGTGTCGATTCTGCGTGTGGGCCCCGACCCCGACAAAGGTTGAGGTGCACCTCACGAGCCCCAACGACCGTCTCATTCCGATGGAGCAACTGGACAAGGGGTATTGGGCCACCGCAGTCGAAGGGGTAAAGCCCGAAAGCCTGTACCTGTATCGGTTGAACGGCAACGTGGACCGCCCCGATCCAGCATCGTCTTTTCAGCCACAAGGAGTGCATGGCGCTTCGCAGGTGGTCGATTCCCGGTTTCCGTGGCAGGACGATTCCTGGCAGGGGCCGCCACTTGATGCCTACGTCATCTATGAGCTTCACGTAGGCGCATTCACCGACGACGGTACCTTCGACGCCGTCATCAATCATCTGGACGAATTGGATGAGCTGGGGGTCAATGCCATCGAGCTGATGCCTATCGCCCAGTTTACCGGGACGCGCAACTGGGGCTATGACGGCGTCTATCCGTATGCAGTGCAGAACTCATATGGCGGCCCGCAGGGACTCAAGCGCCTGGTCAACGCGTGTCATCAGCGGGGGATGGCAGTTGTCCTCGATGTGGTGTACAACCACGTGGGTCCGGAAGGGAACTACCTGGACGACTTCGGCCCTTATTTCACTGCCCGCTATCAGACGCCATGGGGTCGGGCCATGAACCTCGATGGGCCACACAGCGACGAGGTACGGCGCTTTTTCGTAGAGAACGCGCTTCGCTGGGTAGGCGAGTTCCATGTCGATGCACTTCGGCTTGATGCATTGCACGCCATCCTGGATACTTCTCCCTATCCCTTCATCGAGGAGCTTGCTGCTTGCGTACACGAGCAGGCAGAAGACCTCCATCGCAACGTATATCTCATCGCCGAGAGTGCGGCCAACGATGTCCGACTGGTACGCCCCCGTGAGGCTGGGGGCTATGGGCTGGATGCCCAATGGAACGAGGACTTCCACCACTCCTTACATGCCCTGCTGACTGGCGAGCGCACCGGCTATTACCAGGACTTCGGCGAGCTTCAGCATCTGGTGAAAGCTCTTCGCGAGGGCTTTGTGTACTCAGGCCAGTACTCGGCCTACTGTCGGCGGCGGCATGGCTCGTCTTCTCGTAACGTGCCGGCGTCGAAGATGGTTGTGTTCGCCCAGAACCATGACCAGGTGGGGAACCGCATGCGGGGCGAACGCCTGAGCCAGCTCGTCACGTTTGAGAAGTTGAAGCTGGCTGCCGGCGTAATACTGCTTTCGCCCTTCCTTCCCCTCATCTTCATGGGTGAGGAATACGGTGAATCAGCCCCCTTTCCCTATTTCGTCAACCATTCCGACCCGGAGCTTGTCGAAGCCGTCCGGCGCGGTCGAAGAGAGGAGTTCGCCGCCTTCCAATGGCAGGGCGAGCCACCCGACCCCCAGGATGAGGCCACATTCCTCCGTGCCAAGCTCAACCGGGAGCTACGGCGAGAGACCTTTCACGAGACTCTCTTTCGCTTTCACCGGGAACTCATCAAGCTGCGCCGCAGTGTCCCCGCGCTGGCGCACCTCAGCAAAGAGAGCCTTCAAGTCACCGGCTACGAAGAGGAGTGCGTGGTATTCGTCCGCCGCTGGAGCGAAGACGATGAAGTCATCATCGCCTTCAGCTTCGGCGACATCCCTGCGTCGCCAACGCTAGCAATCCCCGCCGGGCACTGGCGCAGGATTCTCGACTCGGCTGACACGGTCTGGTACGGTCCCGGGAGCATGACTCCCGAAGAGGTCGATTCTGCGGGGAGCATCGGGCTCACGCTCCGCCCCACCGCTTTCAGCTTGCTAAAACGTGTACAGGAGACCTAAATGGAGCGATACGTCTGCATTCATGGCCATTTCTATCAGCCGCCGCGGGAGAACCCCTGGCTTGAGGCCATAGAGCTTCAGGACTCGGCATATCCCTACCATGACTGGAATGAGAGGATCGCCACGGAATGCTATGAGCCCAATGCCACCTCTCGCATCCTCGATGCTGAGAACCGTATCGTACAGATCGTGGACAACTACGCCAAGATCAGCTTTAACTTCGGGCCAACCCTGCTCGCTTGGATGGAGCACAGCGCCCCGGCCGTCTACCAGGCCGTGCTCGACGCTGACCAGAGAAGCCAGGAATCCTTCTGTGGACATGGCTCAGCTCTGGCTCAGCCCTACAACCACATGATCATGCCGCTGGCGAACACCCGCGACAAGTACACTCAGGTGCTCTGGGGCATTCGTGACTTCGAGCACCGTTTTGGCCGCAAGCCTGAGGGCATGTGGCTCCCGGAGACGGCGGTGGACTTCGAGACCCTCGACATCATGGCAGAGCTAGGCTTTCGCTTCACCATCCTCGCTCCCGGTCAAGCCAGTCGCGTACGCAGACTCGGCGACACAACGTGGAATGACGTCAACAATGGAGGCATCGACCCCACCACGGCTTACGAGTTACACCTGCCGTCAGGCCGGAAGATCGCCCTGTTCTTCTACGACGAGCCCATCGCGCGCGCCGTGGCCTTCGAGGGTCTTCTCAGCAACGGGGAGGACTTCGGCCGTCGCCTCGTGGAAGCCTTCTCCAACGAGAGAGACTGGCCCCAACTGCTTCACATCGCCACCGACGGTGAGACCTTCGGACACCACCACCGCTACGGTGACATGGCGCTGGCGTATGCCTTGCACTACATCGAGTCCAATAACCTGGCACGACTCACCAACTACGGTCAATACCTGGAGCACCACCCCCCCACGCACGAGGTGGAGATCTTCGAGAACACGTCCTGGAGCTGCGCCCATGGAATCGAGAGGTGGCGTAGTGATTGTGGGTGCAGCACAGGTCGGCATCCCCGGTGGAATCAGGCATGGCGGGCGCCGCTGCGCGAAGCTCTGGACTGGCTTCGGGATGCGCTTACACCGATGTATGCCGGCGAGGCAAGTCAATTGTTGAACGACCCGTGGGCGGCGCGTGACCAGTATATCGATGTCATCCTGGATCGCTCTGACGAGAACATCAAGCGGTTTCTCCGCCAGCACGGGGCTCATGCGCTTGATCAAGCCGAGACAACCACAGTACTCAAGCTGCTGGAGTTGCAGCGCCACGCCATGCTCATGTTCACCAGTTGCGGCTGGTTCTTCGAGGAGCTATCAGGGATAGAGACCGTCCAGATTATCCAGTACGCCGGGCGGGCAATACAACTGGCGCAGGAAGTCCTCGGCGATGACCTTGAGCCTCGCTTCCTAGAGATCATAGAGAAAGCGAAAAGCAACATCCGCCAGCACCTCGATGGGCGCTACATATATGAGAAGTTCGTCAGACCTGCCATGGTCGATCTGACAAAGGTCGCCGCTCACTACGCGGTCAGTTCGCTGTTCGAGGAGTACGGGGAGCAGCCCAGCATCTTCTGCTTTCGCGTCGGCGTGGACGACTACCAGTTGTTTGAGGTGGGCAGGGCCAAACTCGCGGTGGGAAGGGCGAAGTTCACCTCCAAAATCACGGGGGAGTCCGCTGATCTATCCTTCGGCGTCCTTCACTTCGGCGACCATAACCTCAATGCGGGCGTGCGGGAGTACCAGGGCGAGCCGTCATACCAGCTCATGCTGCAAGAGTTGTCGGACGCGTTCGCCGTGGCTGACTTCCCTGAGGTAATCCGATTGATGGACAGGCACTTCGGGACCTCGGCGTACACCGCAAGGTCGCTCTTCCGCGATGAGCAGCGCAAGGTGCTGGAATACATCCTGGCGCCGACGCTGGCGGATGTAGAGGCCATGCACCGCAGTATCTACGAGCAGCACTGTCCACTCATGCGCTTCCTCGCCGACCTGGGAACGCCACTGCCCAAGGCCCTTCAGTCGGCTGCCGAGTTCATTTTCAGCCTCGACCTTCGCCGGGCTTTCGAAGCAGAGGTGTTGGACGTTAATGGCATACAGGCCCTTCTAGAGGCTGTCAAGGCGGGGCATATTGAAATCGACACTGCGGGCCTGAGCCACGTACTTAAAGACACCCTCGGGCGCCTGGCCGAGGAGTATCGAGTTGACCCGGAGAATGTGCAAGCACTCAAAAGCTTCGATGGCGTAGTGGACATGGCCGGCTCAGTGCCCTTCGAGGTGGAATACGGAAAGGCCCAGAACGTCTACTACGACGTCCTGCAGACGACCTATCCCAAGCTTCGAGAG
>CAZYLE010000040.1:227-11144 GCA_964648675.1 uncultured Dehalococcoidales bacterium | reverse complement strand
TATGGGTTCCATATTCTGTCCCCTCTTCCTGGAACGGAGCTATACGATAGGGCTAAGGACTACCACCTTCACATCCTTACTCGAAACTGGGCTCGCTATGATGCCAACCAGGTCATTACCGAGAGCCCTACCATGAGCCCAGATATGGTGAGGGAAGCCATGGCTGTTTGGGAGCGCAATTTGAAATATGCCCAGGAGTATATAAAGCTCCGTGCTGAGGAAGGGGATTCTGAATGTATTCAGAGGATCGAGAAAGAAGAGAGCCGGGACTTTGTGTGGAGGTTGCTCAAGGGTGATGTGATAGAGAGGCTGGGGAGAGTGATAGCATCCACTGCGTTCGACTCAAAAAGGGCTGAGGTGGAGTTAGCCAGGCGTATTTCGCACAAGCTCGGACGGCCACTTGAAATGGTTCAGCTGCAGGTGGGGAGATTGGTGGCAAATGGACTGCTACAGTTAGCGGCGGGGAGCGATGGCCTGAGGTGGCGATGGAGTGATGGTGGACGGCCCGGTATGCGTTAGGGGCGCGTTGCCTATCACCGGGGTGTGGGCTGGGGGTTGGCTGTGCGGCGCAAGCGACAAATTACGCCGTCTTATCTAATATGCTGCTGTAGGATAAAGGCCGTTTTCAAACCAGTAGTGGGTCAGTTCTCTGTGAACCGCCTGTTGATGTCCTGTAGAAACCGCTCTACCTCCGGCGATAGCTGAGGCATCTCCTCTTCCTTCTCTATCTTGGCGCGGGCGTCGTAGTGGCTCTCAAGCTGCGCGATAACTGATTTCAACGGTGGTTCTTTATCTGCGGCCACGCTTAGCTCTCTACTTTGTCGCTCGGCCTTCTCTATGTCTGCCCGATCTATCGGTACATCGTACAGCAACGAGAGCACCTCCATAAGACGCAACTTTCCCATGTAGTTCTCGTCCATCTGGCTATAGTGGGGCAAATGCACGATAAGACTCATGGTCTCAATACCCAGCTCTGGCGCGCGCTGTGATATCAGGTAGGTTATTGTCGTCGGCCCTTCATAATTGCTCTCCTGCACATTTGCCATCCTCATGTCATGATCGGCCTTTGTGCCCAGTGACCCTCCTGTCACTATTAGTGGCCTGGTGTGGGGAACCATGTCGTACATGCCACCGAGGAGGCAGTATCTTTCTACACCGAATTTTTGCAGGAGGCGCAGCACCGAGTCGACATAAACTTCACCCAGCATGTGAGGCTCCAAGATATGGAGAAAAAGGAAATCGTTTCCTTCCTCCCGCTTGGCGTACCTGATCAGCGTGTTTGGGATGGTCATCTGGCGATGGCCATCCTCGAAGTGGATGGTGGGGCGATAGCGAGTGAAATCGAAGAAACTGCCCGGCCTTGCTAATTTGCCCAGATCCTCAGCCCCGAAGTGATTCTCCAGCCATGACATCGCTAAGGTACCTGCAGTGCCCACATCTATCCACGGGCGCAGCACGGCCAGCGTGTGAGCTCCTTTGATATCAGGAACAGGCTCACGAAGCTCGAAAGCACCAACTCTCATGGTTGCATTTTACCAAATTGAGTGTGTTGAGGGAAAGCCCCACCGAGGATTGGCCAAATACAAACTGCAGATCAATTGCCTATCAAAATTGCTTGGCTGTATAATTGCGTGCACGTTGCTCTCTACGTGATGGGATACGGGCGAATTGTAAGGAAATTTGTAGGTCTACAGGAGATTCTCTCACATGGGCAGAAGAATTCTTATTTCGGCAAGCAGCATTCAAGTTATCGCCGAACTGAATGATACCTTGGCCGCCGAGGCTATTTGGGAGGCCCTGCCCATTAAGGGTAAGGTGAGTCTTTGGGGAGAGGAGATATACTTTCCTATTCCAGTTAGCTTACAACTGGAAGATGGGCAAGAAGTGGTGAACATCGGTGATTTGTGCTATTGGCCGCAGGGCAGTGCTTTTTGTATCTTTTTCGGGGCAACACCGGTAAGCCGTGGGGAGGAGATTCGCCCTGCCAGCGCTGTTACCGTGTTTGGCAAAATCATCGGTGATACAGTTCAACTCAGGCATGTAGCATCAGGAGCGGAGATAATCATTGAGAGGGAAAGCGACGGCTAAAGTAGTGGAGGAACTGCGTCCGGCTCTTTATTGACTATGCTACTAATCTGCAGCGGCCTCGACGGCTTCGGAGCTACTTAGGAGACCCTAAGGCTGAAGATGCAACTAAAGCCCAAAGCGTTCACTAAGAGGAAATTGCTCGATCTTATCGCTGAGATTGAGGGCAGTCTTGGAGACTACCTCACCATTTATATAATGCCCACCTCTTTTACCCGCTACGTCACTGACCTGGAAGTTGAACTCATTCCCTTCGTGGGAGAGATAAGGATGGCGCTAAGTACGCAAGCAATCCTCCAGGAAGTCCAGCGGTACGGAACTGGAGCGGTGATATTCTGGAGCGAAAGTGGGAATAAGCTCATCATAATCCCTCCTTTTACCATCCCTAAAGATAGGGTCTTCCACGGAAGACCAGAGACCTTGCTGCTGTGTCGGCTTTTGGAGAAAGAGCGTCTCCTCGGGCTGGTGCTGGTGACCTGGGGTTCATATGCCTTGGGGGTTTTCAAGGGGGACAAGCTTGTTGAATCGAAGACTGGGACTGGATACATCCACAAGCGACATCGAAAGGGTGGAAGAAGCGAGAAAAGATTTGCCCGAAGGACTGAGGAGCAGAAGAAGGATTTCCTGAGAAGAGTTGCCAATCGCATCGAAGAGAGATTCAGGGGTTATCGACTGGAAAAGATCTTCTTCGGGGGAAACCGGCTTATCCTTAAGCAACTTATTGATGAATCCTCGTACCTCCATTCACAAGCTCATCAAATCTCAAAGAGGTTTCTCAATGTCAGGTCTGCAAACAGAGAGGCTCTACTCAAGAGCTTTGAGGATGTGAATAGGTCGCTTGTCTTCAATGTTGGACAAGCCCAGGCGTCAAATGGCGATACCCGACTTTAAGCAAATCCCATATAAATGGCACTAAAGGTACTTTCATCGGTTTTATAACTTGTGTGCTTTATTATTCAGAGCCGACACAACTATACCGGTGCCTCGATGACCACAACGGTACCTTTTCCTGGCTCAGATTCTAGCCTCAAACTTCCGCCTAGCAACCTTGCCCGCTCCTCCATGCCAACTAGCCCGAGTTTGCCGGTTCGGGACAGTTCTGCCAGCGTTTTGGGCAATTCAAATCCTTTGCCATTATCTCTAACGATAGCCCTTGTTTTGCCGTTGTCGTATTCTATAGTAATCTCGACCTGCGATGCTTCGGCGTGTCGCCTCACATTGCTGACCGCTTCCTGAATGACGCGGAAAAACAACAGCTCTGCCTCAGGGATGAGGCGTCGCGCGGTTCCGATTAATCTCAGCTCTGCCTTTATGCCGAATTGTTTCTGTAAATCGTCGGTTAGCCACTCCACTGCTGGAAGCAAACCCAGATCATCCAGCATAGGTGGGCGTAGGTCTTGACTAAAATACCTCACCGCTTGCAACGTATCTTTAAGCTGATCACGCAGCTTATTGACAAGCTCCACGTCGTCTGGTGATAGGTTCTTGTTATCGGAGGCAAAGTTCTCTAACTGATGGGAGAGAGCAATGAGCCGCTGAGCGGTGTCGTCGTGAAGCTCCCGAGCAATGCGCTTTCGCTCCTCCTCTTGAGCCTTAGTGACCTGTTGCACGTAAAATCTCAGGTTCTCCTGCATTCGCCGTTCCTCAGTCATGTCTCTGGCAATATGTTGGAAGCCTACCGGCTGCCCCTCGCTGAAAACTAAGCTGGAGGTTAAATTTACCAGCACCTCTGTCCCGTCCTTCTTAATCAAGTGCTGCTCGTATGGTTGCTCTAGGGGTTCCTTCTCGAGCAATTTGCGCCGCACCTCTCTAGCGAGCGATAGACCTTCCTCTGACAAGAAATCCGTAACGCTCATGTGAAGTAGTTCCTCCGTACTATATCCGGTCATTCTCGCCCCCGCATCATTAGCAGTAAGGATGTTTCCTTCCAGGTCGTGGATCCAAATAGCGTCGCTGGCATTCTCAAAGATGTCTCGATACTGTTTCGCTACCTGCTGCTGCTCTTGATACAGCTGGGCATTCTCCATAGTGATGCCTATCTGACTTCCGATAGCGGTGAGCAACTCCACTTCCTCGGGGAGGAACTGGCGCGGGCGCCGATTCGCTACAGAGAGGGTGCCGACAACTAACCCCCGAGCTTTGAGGGGAACAGTGCACTGGGCTTCAATTTTCTCCTCTCTGATGGTTTCCTTTGTTAATCTGGGGTCATGGGAGGCGTTTTCTACAGTGAGTGGTTGCCCTGTCAGGGCAACTTGCCCATCGAAGCCTTCCCCCAGCTTCATATGATCTATGTCGTGGACGAATCTATCAGATACGCCATCATAGGCCATAAGCCTGAGTTCTTGAGCCTCTTCATCCAGGGATAATATCATAGCAGCCTCAACCTCCATCACGTCCATGACCATGTCGAGAGCATTGCGAAGAACCACCCCCAGTTCCAGGGAACGGCTGAGCATGCCGCTAATAGCGTTAATGGTGGCAAGCCTCTTTTCATTGCTTCGCGAAAGCCTGATATGTGCTTGAAGGTCTTGTTGTATCGTTTCCAGATCTATTGTTGCCTGTTGGCGCTCCTCCTTTCTCTCTAGCTGGGACTCTATCCAAAAGCATATCAGGACACCGATAAGGAGAACGCTGCCCATCTCAAGCAAGGCATCTCCGTGATTGGGTGAGATAAGGAGGGCACGAGGCAACATAATGACAAAAGCGATAAAGCAGACTATCAGCCCTGCCCTTAGCCGGAAGATGAATCCAGCGTAGACTATAGGCAGTAAGAATAATATCCGATCCACCGTATGGCGGGTTAATCCGAAGTGAGCGCTGGGGCCTGCGGTGCCTGTTATACCTGACTGCTCAGCATAGTGGAGGATAGAAAGAGCTACTAATATGGCCAGGATGAGCCAGAAATGAACACTCTTTGCTGACCTTTTTATTTGGATAGCCCTTTGCACTAAAGCCATGTTCGACATATCCCCTTTAGCCAGACCAAATGCTCATTCTATCTCGAGGTCTTCTAAGTTGAACCAACCTCGTTTTAGGGCATATACCACCGCTTCAATGCGCGAGCCAACTCCAAGCTTGTTGAAGATGCTCCCTAAATGGGCCTCTATAGTGCGCGTGCTGAGAGAAAGCTGCTCGGCTATGTCCTTATTGCACATGCCGGAGGCGGCCATCTTGAGTACTTTGATCTCCCTTTCTGTAAGAAGGCTCAGCACTTCATGCTCGCTGGGCGTTCCCCTAAATCGCGTTATTACCTTGCGGGCCACCGCGGGGTGAAGCACACAGTCCCCCTTATGCACTGCCCGAATGGCATCAGCAAGCTCCCGCGAGCTAATGTCCTTTAACAGGTAGCCAGCAGCGCCCACATCCAGCAGGGCAAAGATGTACTGGTCGTAATCATAGGCCGTTAATGCCAGCACCGCGGTAGCCGGGTAGAGCGTCTTTATCCTTCTTGTTGCTTCGATGCCGTTAACATTGGGCATGGCGACATCTATGACGACTACATCGGGCTTAAGTTTGGCTGTCAGTTGCACCGCTTCCTCACCGTCGCTGGCCTCCCCAACTACCTCCAGGTCTTCTTCTCGGTCGAGAAACTGACGAATACTCTCCCGTACCACCACATGGTCCTCAGCAAGCAGAATTCTGATACTAGCCATAAGTAATTCCCCCTACTTCCCCGTACGTAAATATACCACTTAGTGCGCAAAACCTCAATATGAGCCATTGTGGCAAACCTGTGCCGAAGGGTCCCGTTTTATGTGGTTTTCCTCGATATAAAAATAGGCATTTCACCGATGGCCTGAGAGAACATATGTGGTCAAATGGTATTGAGGTAAAAGGAAATGGCATCAAAGACCGAACACGTAAAGGAAATATTGGAAAGGGAGGGTGCACCTAATTTTTGGCAAGGGAAGACGCCTTGTTGGGAGATGTGCCATTGCTCGGAAGCAATAAAAAGCGAATGTCCCGCTACCAAGTATCCTTCCCTCCCTTGCTGGGAGATCGAGGGAACATACTGCAAATTGACCGACGATGGGACTAGCGGCAAGGATATCAGTATATGCCAACGGTGCCGTGTCTACAGACGATGGGGTGAAAATAAGCCAATAGAGCTGAGGCTTTCTGGCAAGGGCATCGATAGTTTCCGCAGATTCTTGAGGGAGAAAACTGAGGAGGTTTACATGGAGGAGTCAGCGCCATTTCATGGCGAGTCAGAGCTGCCCGGGTCGCAGGAGCGGCCTTTTAAAGATATATCAAGAAGGAGGCATGAGACGTACATGAATAGGTTGGACGAGATCATTGACCGGCGCACCGAGGAGGGGGGGTCTCTCACCAAGGTGCTAGGCGACATTCAGGCTGAGTATGACTGGCTGCCTGTAGACGCGTTGGAGCATGTGGGTGAGAGGTTAGAGATTCCTTCAAGTAAGGTATATCGCACGGCTATTTTGGGCAAAGGTCTCAGCGTAATACCAAGAGACCGCCACCGGGTTGAGGGGAGCGTTTGTATTGTAGGCATACTCAAGTATTACCTCGATTTCCTCCAGCACGATTTGTGCGGTAAGTGTCTTCCCTGTCGTGAGGGCATGCGCCAGATGTACAACATCGTGGCCGATATCAGTTCGGGGGAAGGCGACGATGCAAGCATCGGTCTGCTCAGAGAGACAGCAGAGTGGGTAGCGGAACTCTCAGCGTGTAGCCAGGGAACGATCGCCGCCAATGTTGTCTTAACCGCGCTGGGCGACTTTCAAGATCAGTTCGAAGAGCACATCCATGGACATAAGTGCCCTATCGGCGTTTGCGCCGTATCTGCTGTGGAGCGCTGATATCGGCTGGGGAGAAAGGGGATGATGATTGTGGAAGCGAGACCAGGATCTGAGCAGGGTAAGGATTATCACCTAATTTTGGTAACGGGGGGAGGCTCTGGCAAGGAGGTCTCTGTGCCACAATTGATGGCGGAGATGGATGACTATGATTGGTACATGTCAGAGGATGTTGACGTTAGCGAAGATCAGAGGAGGGTTAGGTCAAAGCACCTATGGAGATAAGTGTCCTGCCGGTGTTTGCCATTTTTCCGCAGTGGAGCGCTGATGCCGGTTAGGTGGAAAGGGATGGCTGTGAAAATGAGGCTAGGGAGTCTGCTAAGCAAAGTCCGTCTCAAGGTTTCGCCGCCAAAAGGTGATTCCGGGAGGGGGATTCCTGTACCTGAATTGCTGGCGCAGATGGATGCCTATGATTGGGCCTCGGTAGATGATATTGCCGTTAGCGATGAGGAAAGGACAAAAAGGGTAAGGCATTTCAGTGAGCTAATCAACGAGTCTGGAATGGAGTTGGGTGGCTCTATATTGGATCTTGCCTCTGGCGCTACCTCGTTAGCTCACAGCTATCCCGGTGTGGTTGCAGTTGATAATGACCCCGAAAAAATTAAACTGCTGCGCAAGGATGGGGTAAAAGCAATTCTTGCTGATATAGAAAGCCTTCCTTTTGAGGATAAAAGTTTCGACTATGTAGTGTCAGTCAGCCCACCATTAAAGCCGGTCGTGTTTCATAACGATGGTTACGTTAGCTTTGGAGTTGACCATGAATGGAATAAGAAGATCATCGATGCCGCGCTTAGAATTGCGCGGAAAGAGGTTCTTATTGCTTCCTACTTTGTAGCTTTGCATCCTCCCCATGAGGATCTTGTAGAAAAAAGGGACAAAAATGGGTTCCAGTGGGTGCTTTACAAAGCTAGTGATAGCTCAGAAACCTGAAGAGTAGGAGCAGAATGTATTCTTAGCTCTTCTGCTCCATTAAACAGGAGGCCGAAAAAAGAAGGTAAGGTTCCATTAGGTATAAAAGAGGGCCGGGCATGCACATGGCGCCCGGCTCTTGTATTAGAGGTCCATCATCAGTTGCTTCGGAACCTAGGCAGCATGGCTAATCACCCAACGTCATCTTCTCATGGCGGCTGCACATCCTTCTGTGGTTAATACTGTGCAAAGAGAATGACGGTCGTAATTGAACATAGATGGCAATATTGCCGCCATTTTACCTTAGGTTGTTCAACAAGAAGAGACGCTCATGTTCCATAAGGCGTCATGAATCAGGGTGGCCAGCCCACTAACCTGCCTTCGGTGACTTAACCCAAACTCTGATTGTAGCTCGTTACTGGTGGATCCCGAGTGCAGGGTTGACACTTAGCCAAGTTTCATATATCGTAGAGCTTTCTTTAGCGGTGGCCTGCGAGCGCTTTCTCGAAAGCAGTTGGAAAGCGTCTCTTTTTATTAGAAAGAGAAGGGAATAACTGGTAAGACAGTCATCCTGAGTTTATATGCAAAATATATGCCAACTGCTTTTTAGCAATGTGCGCAGATGCGGTGATAAATGAAGCAAAGACCATTGACAGTAATTACACTTCTAGGGTGGTTGCGGTATGAGTGAGGCAGAGCAACATTTCAAGGCTGGCAAGGCTCTTCATAGACAAGGGCGGTTGAAGGATGCCATATGGGAGTATAGCAGAGCCATTGAGTTGAATCCAGAAATGGTTGAGGCCTACTATAATCGGGGTAAAGCCTATGCTGACCAGGAAAATCCACATCAAGCCATTCAGAACTATGATATGGCCATCCGCCTCGACCCCAAATTTACCGAAGCCTACCACAACCGGGGCATCGCCTACCGTGAGTTAGGTGAATTTCAACAGTCCATTGAAAACTATGATGAAGCCATCCGCCTCGAACCTAAGCTTGCCACAGCCTACCAGAACCGAGGCATCGCCTATCGTGAGTTAGGCGAGTTTCAGCGGGCCATCGAGGACTTTGGTGAGGCCATCCGCATTGACCCCAAGCTTGCCGAGGCTTACCACAACCGCGGCTTCACATCCTGCATGCTAGGAGACTATCATCAGGCCATCGAGGACTTTGATGTGGCCATCCGCCTCGACCCAGAAGCTGCTGGAGCCTACAACAGCCGGGGCAACGCCTATGCTAACCTGGGTGAGCTTCGACAGGCCGTCAAGGACTATGATGAGGCCATCCGCCTTGACTCCGAACTTGCTCAGGCCTACCACAACCGGGGCGTCGCCTACCGTGAGCTGGGCGAGTTTCAGCGGGCTATCGAGGACTTAGATGAGGCGATACGCCTTGAACCGGAGCTTGCTGGGGACTACAACAACCGGGGTAACGCTTATGCTAACCTTGGCAGGTTTCAACAGGCGATTAGGGACTACGAAGAGGCTATCCGCCTTGAACCGGAACTGGCCACGTCCTACTACAACCGGGGCAATGCCTACCGCGAGTTGGGCGAGTTTCAGCGGGCCATTGAAGACTACGATGAGGCTATCCGTCTTGACCCTCAATATACCAAAACCTATAACAACCGGGGCAACGCCTACGCCAGCTTGGGCGAACTGCGACAGGCCATCGAAGACTACAATGAGGCTATCCGCCTCGACCCAGAACTTGCTACTTCCTACTACAACCGGGGCAATGCCTACGCCGCTCTAGGCAAGCCTGATGAGGCCATTGAGAACTACAATGAGGCCATCCGTCTTGACCCTCAATATGCCAAGGCCTACCATAACCGGGGAAACGCCTATGCTAACTTTGGCAAATTCCAGCAGGCCATCGAGGACTATAGTGAAGCTACCCGCATCAACCCCCGCTATGCCAAGGCCTATGTTGCCCGGGCAGCGGTATACACTATCCTTAATATGGACAGAGCAGCCCAGCAAGATATTGATCGGGCAGTTAAACTGGGAGTTGACCCTACTCTTCTAGAAATGCGAATCCAGGGAATAAAGGAACGGCGCTAGCAGTACCAATCAGTATAAGTAGATGATAGATGGCAAAGCGAAATCAAGGAGAGACTAAGACGGCTTGTATATTTCGTTATTTTGATATGCGTTCTATAGCATCACTATAGCGGATGAACGACGGCTGTTTACGCTGCGCCGATCTCTTGTAGAACGAGATTTATCGCCAGGGGGATGGCTTCCTTCACTTTCCCCGTCATTTCTTCGGTTACTATAGCTATCTTTCTAGTGCCCACAGCAAAGACTACAATTTCTTCTGGCATCTCGTTGGGGAAGAGCCTTTTCCCTATCTCAATCGTAGTTGCAAGATTAAAATGGTGCGGTGAGATAGCCGAACGCGACGGATCGCAAACATACTCTGGCTTAAGCCGATATATTTCGCCTATTTTTCCGTCATCAGTTACAATTGCATCAATTACAACCAATTTATCGTATCCAATGATGAAATCAAATAGATTTAAGCCGTCTACGCTGACATCTCTTACATCAATATTCTCATCCTTGATTATCCTGGCCAATTCCTGCGCAACATGAACCCCTACACCGTCATCACCCAGAATTGAATTGCCTATGCCTAAAACAAGCGTCCGCAAGCTAACTCCTCAATACCTGGCGAACATTTCCATCCGGCTCAAGAATAGTGATCTCTAGGGGCATGTGACCTAGAGCATGAGAGGAGCAGGAAAGGCAGGGATCATAGCAGCGAATAGCTACCTCAATGCGATTCAGTATCCCCTCGGTGATCTTCCCGTCTTTGATAAAATGCTTAGCTACCTCGGAGGCAGCGCGATTCATTGCCAGATTGTTGTTTCCAGTAGCTACAATTAAGTTTGCCTTCCGTATTTTGCCACTTCTGTCCGCCCAATAGTGGTGGAAAAGTGTTCCTCTGGGAGCTTCAATTACTCCTATACCCTCTTCGTTTTTCTGGCTGGCATTGACCCATATGTCCTTGCCACCGATGAGTTCATCTTCAACAAGCAACTTTATCTCTTCAGCGCAATTAAGCATTTCAATCAATCGGGCATAGTGGTAGTATAATGACG
>CAZYLE010000040.1:0-217 GCA_964648675.1 uncultured Dehalococcoidales bacterium | reverse complement strand
TTTCTTGAAATTCTGGAACTCTTTGTTGGCTAGAGGAGTAGTACAACCATCGGCAACATTAAGCCGCCCTAAAGGTCCTACGCGATACATACCGCGGGAATACCCCAGCTTCTTGTAATAAGGGAACTTCAGGTAGGACCAATCCTCAACCATTTCCTCAATGATTGAGAGGTAGTTCTCTGGAGCGATATCATCCTCCAAAACGAAACCCTTACCG
>CAZYLE010000039.1:0-11181 GCA_964648675.1 uncultured Dehalococcoidales bacterium | reverse complement strand
GCAAAAGGCTTCATACCACCCGCTCCACTTCATAGTCAGCGAATTTTACCGTTCTCGCTAGGAATCGCAATTTCCCCTCGCCAACAGGTCCATTGCGGTGCTTCTCCACTATGATGTCAGCAACACCCCTGGGGTAAGGCTCATTAGGATGCCGCTTATTCCATTCATCTTCCTTTATGTACATATCATCACGATGAATGAAGATCACTACATCGGCATCCTGCTCGATAGAGCCGCTCTCTCTGAGATCGGAAAGCTGGGGACGGTGAGACGGCCGACCCATTGGAGCCCTGGAGAGCTGAGAGACGGCGAGCAGCGACACATCCAACTCGCGGGCAAGCTCCTTGAGGGAGCGAGAGATCTCAGTGACTTCCTGAACCCGGTTCTCCCTGCCATCGCCCCGTATCAATTGCATATAATCGACGACGATGAGGTCTATGCCCCGCTCGTAATGAAGCCGCCGCGCCTTAGATTTCATCTCCACCACCCTCAAAGCGGGTGAGTCATCGATAAATATCGGCGCTTCGGAGAGAACGCCCGTGGCCTCCATCATCCTTCTCTCCTCGGCCTCTGTCTGCTCGCCAAGGCGTAACCTCTTGGTATCTACCCCCGCCTCGCTGGAGAGCAAGCGCTGTACTAACTGTGCCCGTGACATCTCCACGCTGAAGATAGCGACATGTGCGCCCTGCTGGACTGCGGCATTCCTGGCGATGCCCAGGGCGAGGCTGGTTTTGCCTAAACTTGGCCTGGCAGCTAGCACTATCATGTCGGAGCGCCGCAGCCCTCCGATGATATCATCCAGCACGTGAAAACCAGTGTATACGACCTCCCCCCCGAAGGGACGGATCTCGCTTTCCTCGAAGTATCTGTTAAGTAGCTCCCTGATAGGGACAAAATCGCGCGGCCGCTGACCGTATCGCAATCGGAAAAGGACATCCTCTGCGTTACCGAGGGACTCATCGATGTCTGGTCCCGCCTCGTAGCCGATGGCCTTAATCTGCTCCGCCGCGTTGATCAAGCGTCGCATTACCGACATGCGGTGCACAATCTTAGCGTGGTGCTCGATATGCACCGAGGTAGGCATAATGGAAATGAGATGGCTGAGATAAGCGGGACCCCCCACCGCCTCCAGCCTTCCCTGGCGCTCGAGCTCATGGGCCACGGTGACCTGGTCTATGGCCTCCTTTCGCTCATAAAGAGAAAAACAGGCCTCGTAGGCCCATTGATTTTTCTCCCGATAGAAGTCCCCGGCCCTGAGAAAGTCAGCGATCGCAAAAATAGCATCGCCATCGATGAGCAGGGATCCGATTACCGACTCCTCAGCCTCTATATCGTGCGGGGGTAGTTTTTCGACGGCCATCGCTAACCATTATCCCCCTCAACAATAACGTTTATCTTAGGTACAAGCTCCTTGGATAGCCTCACCACCACCTCATATTGACCCAGTTGATGAATGGGCTCTTCAAGCTCGATCTTCCTCTTATCTATATCCTGCCCCGTCACCCGATGAATCCCTTCAGCAATATCGCTGCTGGTGATCGCCCCATAAAGGCGACCCTGCGCCCCCACCTTGGCCTTAACCACAACCTGTGTTCCTTCTAGGGCCTGAGCCAGGCTCAGAAACTCAACATCAGCGACGAGTTGGCGACGTGTTTCAGCTTGACGCTGCTCCTCAACCCGCTTCAACAAGGAAGGAGAGGCAAACTCTGCAAGCTTCTTGGGAAGGAGAAAGTTCCTCCCATAGCCATCAGCTACCTCCCTGACCTCTCCAGCCTTACCCAAACCGGACACATCTTGAAGCAATACCACCCTCATCTTGCCCCACATTATAACCCAACGACGATAAAAGAAAAAGGGATTGGCTAATCCCTTTTCACATTGAAACTTGCTTCGCAGCCTAATCCACCTCGCAGCCAGACCGATGGGATAATAAGAAAACCGCACCTTCGATTCCTGTGGTGCGGTGTGTGGCAACAAATCCAAGAGGAAAACGCTGGCAGGCGCTCCGCTACTATCTATGACACTGTGAGAAGTTCGGATACCACATCGCTCACCTCACGCCCGTCAGCCTTTCCTCTGACCTCAGGCATAAGTTGAGCCATTACCTTACCTTTATCTCTAGGACCATGCGCCCCAATCTGTTCAATAACACTTCGAGCAACAGACACTATCTCATCACGACTCATCTGTTTTGGCAAGTACTCAAGGAGAACAGCCAGTTCCGCCTCCTCTTTGTCAACAAGGTCCTGGCGCTTTCCCTTGGAAAATTCGGCGATGCTCTCTCGATGCTGCCTCACTTCCTTGGCAATGACATCGATAATACCGGAATCGTCAAGGAGAACTCCTTTGGCTTTCTCTGCGTTTTTCTTACCTGCCAAAACCAAGCGGATCACCGATCTCCGAGCTATATCGCGCTTCTTAGCCGCTTCTGCTAAGTCAGATCTAAGCCTTTCTTCCAATGCCATATTCGCCTTATTGTAGAGCAACTCTTCTTTAGCTGCTTCGTGCACTTTTTCGCCGCTTTGCCGCTTCCTTCTTCTTACGCCTTAGAGATGGCTTCTCATAGTGCTCCCGCCGACGCACCTCAGCCAGAATGCCTTCCTGCTGCACCTTCCGATTGAATCGCCTGAGGAGACTATCGAAGCTCTCAGTATCAGAAAGTATTACTTCTGCCACATGATCCCCCCCTTTCCATCGTTCATATACTTGGCATATCTTAGCTATTTGTAATTAATGTGTCAAGCGAACTTGGGCGAAACCGCAGACGTTTGGTGACAACTACTTGGCAACATCAGACGTTTGGTGCTAGGACATAGGACTTTTCATAAAGTTGCCTTTAGCCAACATCTAGTATAGAATCTCAAGCGAATGAGCAGTCTTTTAATAAGCATTGGATCGCGAGTCTCCTCCAGGCAGCATAGCCCCTTCGGCAAGCTAAGGGGGCAATCGATAGCAACAAGGCGAGGATGGTGATATTCTACAGCCTCGATGATATCGGCATCCCTACGAAGGAAGTCAAACCAGCTAAGTTGCAATTCTTCGTTAAGCGCCACACAGGCAGTGGGCTTTGATGGTGATGAGGTGAGGTCGATGCCAATGAAGCCGGCTCTCTTCACCATGCTAAGAAGAAATGGGATTTCCAGATCGCCTAAGGATCTCCCTAGCCGCCACCACACCGGAGGCCGATGCCTGTATTAGCCCACGAGTAACCCCCGCACCATCCCCAGCAGCGAACATATTGGCTATCTCACTCTCCAGGTTCTCGGTAAGGGCAAGGCGCATAGAATAGAATTTGACCTCAACACCATAAAGGAGGGTATGGCGTGAAGCAACACCCGGTGCCAGCTTGTCCAGAGCGTCAAGCATCTCGAGGATGTTTTTCATGTGGCGATAGGGAAGGACAAAACTCAGGTCGCCTGGGGTAGCGCCCTTCAGCGTAGGCTGGATAATACTTTTTTCAATTCGCGCCGGAGTGGAGCGCTTTCCCTGCTTCAAGTCGCCCAGCCGTTGTACAATTACGCCACCACTTAGGATGTTGGCAAGGTGAGCCAGATACCGGCCATAGGCGATGGGGTCACGATAGGGCTCAGTGAAGGTGGTGCTCACCAGGAGAGCAAAATTGGTGTTGTTCGTCTTGCGGTCAGCGTAGCTATGTCCGTTTACCGTGATTACCGAATCGTGCCCACCAGTGGACTCCATAGTCACTTCACCTGCTGGGCACATGCAGAATGTCCTCACCTTATCGTCGAACGACTTGGAGTAGTACTCCAGCTTGCCTTCATACAGAACATTGGTCAAATCTTCAAGAACTGCCTTTGCCACCTCCACCCTGACACCCACGTCGATGGGGTTAATATGAAGAGTGAGCTTGAGACGAGTAGCTTCCTGGGCAAGCCAGTCAGCCCCCTCCCTGCCCGGGGCGATGATAAGGTAGCGACACCGGAGCTGCTGCCCATCATCAGTCTCAATTCCCTTTACCATAACATTCTCAGTAAGAATAGTATTGGCCACTGTGCCCAACCTTATTTCTACCTTGCGGGAAAGCAAGTCTCGCATCTGCTTCAGCACAGTGCGGCAGCGGTCTGTCCCCAGATGGCGAACCGTCATCGGAGTGAGGCGTAGGTCCGCCAGGCTTGCCCGTCGCATTAGCTCCTCTACCCCCTCCCCAGCGCCATAGACCTTGTCAGCCCCGCTAAACTTCAGGTAGATACTGTCGATATAACGGATGAGCTCTTCCGTTCTTTCAACGCCAAGGTAATCCTTAAGTCTGCCCCCTACGTCAGGGGACAAAGTCAATTTGCCATCGCTGTACGCCCCCGCGCCTCCCAGCCCACTAACGAGGTCACAGGGCGAACACGGTGGACAACTAATACCCTGATCGATAGACGGGCAATAGCGAAGCTCAATATCCTTACCCTTCTCCAGTAGCAGGATGCCCAGGTTCGATGTTTGACACAGTTCCAGAGCGGCAAAGATACCCGCCGGTCCCCCACCTACAATGATGACATCATATTTGCTGGACAATCTTTCTTTCCTTTTCCGTCTGATTCTATCTAACGCCCTCCACATTGTCAAAGGTTAGAGAAGAGGGCGAAAACCTATCCTCACCCCAGCCCTCCTTCTCACTGTCATTCTGAGCGCAGCGAAGAATCTCGGTAGGGTGGAAACTCTGCGTGCCTCTTCGCTTCATTTATGGTGCCTCAGAATCACATGCGCCCACTATAAAAAGATTAGCCTACCCCGATTTATCGGGGCGCTCTAGGCCTAGTTGGAGCAGATGCTCCAACCTACCCCCATACCTGTAGTTCGTCCCCACAGAGAGACGACCCACACACATCGGAGCAACAGCAGCGCCTTGGCTAGAGCCTACTACGAGCCGGGTCAGATACCATTAGTTTGTCAGCAGCCGCTCGCCGAGAGGTATGATATAATCTCATTATCGGAGGGCATACACGATTTAATACAGATGTGACACTTACCTCCTTAGCCCCTGGAGACTTTGGGCAAAGCGAATCAGGTTGTCACGCAGGATCACCCCGACAACCCCCCCATCCCTGGCCACAGTCACCTCATTTAAGCTCTCCTCTTCCATTTGCTGCAGCACCCCTAGAGCCTCATCGCTGGGACGAACCGCCTTAAGTTTCTCCACCGGGGTCATCGCCTGCCCCGCGGTGATGATGTCCCACTCCTCTCTGGGTATTCTCTTTATCTGTCGCAAAGTCAGTAACCCTTCCACGCCCTCCCCCTCAACCACCAGGAAGAACTGGCTCGATGCAGGGAAGAAACGCCTTTGAACCAGCTCCCTTATAGTGAGATTGCGCGGAACTACAGGAGGGTCCTTGGTCATCACATCTTGAGCAGTGAACCCTCTCAGCGTATCGAGAAGAATCGCTTGGCGATAGCTCGACGTTGCCGCGCTGTGCAGAAGAAAGCCGAGAAAAAGGAACCAGAGCCCGTTGAGCCGCCATTGGGGCAGGAAAAGCAGCGCGATTCCGCCGACAATAAATAAATATGCAACTCCACGCCCTGCCAGTGTGGCAATTCGTGTCGCCCGTATATAGTCCTTCGTAGCCAACCAGATAATAGAGCGGAATACTCTGCCGCCATCAAGAGGGAAACCCGGTATCATATTGAACACGGCTAGCACGCCATTTATCCACGCAAGCCACCAGCACAATACTGCCAGGTACTCGTTAAAGCCGATACTTATCCAGAAAATACCGTAAAATAGACCAGCGAGCGTTATACTTGCCAGTGGACCCGCAATAGCCATCTTGAGTTCGGTGGTGGGTTTTGTTGCCTCCCTTGTAATCTGAGCAACGCCACCGAAAAAGAAAAGAGTGATACTCTTGACCGGCATGCCCCCTCTAATGGCCACAGCGCTATGCGACAGCTCATGGACCACCACCGAGGCGAAGAAAAGGAGGCTGGTTAAGACACCCAGAATCCAGTAGGCTGCTGTCGACCATGAGTTAACAGTTACCTGAGGGTAGTAGGCATAGGAAAGGATAACCGTCACAAACACGAAGATAAGGAACCAGCTATAGTGTATCTTGAAGGGTATACCGAAGAGTTTGCCCAGTTGAATTGACCTGCTCATTATTTCCGCCCTGTTCTCCACTTAGATTGTAGCACCTAGCCAGTAGCTTGCGCTATATATGACGATATAAATACCTACGTATAGGATATGTGAAAATCCTAAATACTAATTTCTAAATGCTAAACAATATCAAATGACCAAAATCCAAAAGAAGTAAACGCTTTTGAATTTGAAATTTTAGAATTAGAATTTGTTTAGGATTTGGTGCTTCGAATTTAGAATTTAATCCTCTAGTGGGAAGAGGAGATAGGGGTAGCGTACCCGATAAGTTTATAGGCAAGTTTGGCGGCGAGGAAGGCGCACGATAAGGGCCCCTCGTTAGGACAGAGCTCCACCAGGTCGAAGCCCACAATGCGCCTTTTCCGCGCTACATACCGCAACATTCTCAATGCTTCATACCAACCCATGCCACCGGGCTCAGGCGTGCCAACTGCTGACATGATCGATGGGTCGAGAACATCCAGGTCAATAGTTATGTAAACTTCCGACGAGAGAGCACATACTATTTCATCCAACGAGCCCTGATCCAAAGGCTGGCCTTGAGCGTAGAAAGGGCGAATTTCTTGTTGTTCCATGAAAAGATGCTCCTCCTGGCTCAGGCTGCGAATGCCTACCTGAACGATGGGGCAATACTCCATAACCCTCCTCATCACGCAGGCATGGCTGAATCTTGAATCCTGATATTCGTCTCGTAGATCGGCATGGGCATCAAGTTGCAATACCGACAGACAGGGGAATCCCTCTCTAAATGCCTTCACCATACCCAATGTAAGGGAGTGCTCCCCACCAAGCATCACTACAAATTTATTCTTTCGAACGAGTTCACTAGCTGCTTTATAGACCCGCTCCACCGTCTCCTCCGGTCCCTTCATGGAAGGCTGAAGTTCAGGGAGGGTATGGATTCCGACGAGGTAGCTCTCCCGATCCAACTCATAGTCGTAAAACTCCAGATACTGAGAAGCATCGATAATCGCCATGGGACCATCCCTGGAGCCGCTTCGCCATTCGGTCGTACTATCATAGGGAATGGGTAGGATCACTACTTTCGATGTTTCCAGGTTGGAGTGTTCTGGCGGAAGGGCAGTGAAGTTTCGCTGGGGGTAAAAAAGCTCCCTGTTCATAGGATGATTAGTTCTTTCCCCAAGGTGAAGGAGGGTCTTTTCCTTTTTTGAAGAACCTTAGCGGCTCTTTCGCCAAGGGCGCTCACAATAATAGGAAGAGCAATGGTAGCATCGCAGTTTACCGTAACCGTCTCTGCATCGGAGGTGACCTTTCGCCAGGAACGAGCTTCCTCAAAGGTGCAGCCACTCAACCCACCCCACTGCGGAGAATCGGTGGTAATCTGGATGGCATATTGGTGTCCTTTTAGCGCCCTACCGAAGAAATCGCCACAGAGTTCAACCTGCTGGATGAAGTTCTTCGGCGTCCCGCCGCCGATGAAAATCACCCCTGTTGAGGAGGCAGAGCAGGCGACATGGACTATCTCAACCACATCTTTAATGACATCGAAAATCAGGTGATTCCCAAGCTTCACTTGTGCTGTAGCCAGCGCTGTCCCATAAACGCTGTCACCAGGCGCGGGACAATAGATGGGAAGTCTGGCTTTGGCCGCAGCGGTTAGAATCCCATCTTCATTCCCCTGGCTTAAAAGCTCAGTACCCAATAAAAAGAAAAACTCCCGTGTGGTGTAGGCCCGGTGCGGTTCCAATTTGCCGGCAAAGTCGACTACAAACTGCTCTGTTTTATCGAATTCCTCCTCAGAGGCAAGAACGTCGTAGATTCGAAAAGTCTTTGAGTTCGCCAGCTCCCCATCATTGGCCTGAGCGCTACCCTGCCAGTGAAACCTCCCCAAGGTCTCATGGAGGTCGTGAAATAGATTAGCGCCGGTTGATACCAAGCAATCGATGAGGCGATTTTCGATGAGGTAGACCATAACCTGGCGCATTCCCGCCGGGACCATTGCGCCAGCCAGTCCCAAGAAGATGGTACTATCACTCTCCAGCATATGAGACCATATCTCTACCGCCTGTGCCAAATTCCTGGCCTGGAACGAAGTTCCCCCCATCTTCTGGGCAAGCTCAGAGATAGTGCATCCCTGAGATATGGAGAAGGGGATGACCGGCTTTTTCATTCTTTGCAACCACCTCCCTGACAATCGAGGGGCTCAGAGCGCTTTCGATTCCACTTTCTCCAGATAATAACTTTCCAGCCCTCTATTGAGGAGGTGAGTCTCTACCTCGGTCAACTCAAATTTGGCCTGGACGTCCTTGATCACGCGCTCAGGGTCGAACTCCTTGCAGGAGAATACATCTATATTGATGAGTCTTCTCTCGGGAAAGGTATGGATGCTAATATGGCTCTCAGCTATAACCACAAAGCCTGATACTCCCCAATCTTGCGGTTTTGAGCCTACGTACCTGAATACGTAGGGAGGAGCAACTTTAGTCATCTCAATTTGGGAAGGATAATCATCCAAGAACTGGTAAATCAGCTCCTCGCTCTCCAATACAGTTTTATTAGCCCCAAAACCATCGATAATCAGGTGCATCTCAACCCCCTTTCACTGAAACATCGACACAAAAAAACCTCCTAGCAATTAAGTCTGCTCGGAGACTGGAATCCGACTTGTTGTTAAACCCTGAACTCTACTAGTGAGGCTTATCGCTTATCCCCCCGACTAGCTTCTCCTCATACCACCTTTCAAGGCCATCTTTTCTGATACGGTACGCCTTTCCAATCTTTACCGCTGGTATCTTGCGGTCGCGACACCACCTTTGTATAGTGGGTTTGCTGACCTTCAGAATCCTGGCCATCTCCTCAACAGACAGTAATTCTCCCTCTTCCACAAAGTACCAATCCTCCCCTCAAAGCCCCGGCAAATCGAGGCCCCTACGTTTTCGGGATAATAGCATACGTTGCATCACAATGCAATACTTTAGGTTACCCTCTTTGAGACAAATCCAATAACTGGGTAACACCTGATGGATAGCACAGCTCAGGACTATTCAATAGAAAGGAGGGTTCGCCTCAGTTCAAACAGAGCGTGGTTTGTTGCGCGGCGCTTCACTTCGTGGCGCAACGGGGGATAAGTCCCCCGAATAAGCCTTTTCTCCTTACCATCGTCTATGGCTATATGCGCCGTCCCTACCGGCTTCCCCTCCACCACATCGGGACCAGCCACTCCGGTTATGCCCACCCCGATGTCAGCTCCCAGGCGATGCCTCGCCGCTTCAGCCATCGCTCCCGCCACCTCGGGGCTAATGGCCCCATGTTTCTCGAGGAGCGTAGCTTCCACCCCATAGTAGACCTTCGCCTCGTTAGTATAAGCGACCAGCCCCCCTTTGAAGTAATTGGAGCTACCCGGAACATCGGTAATCGTGCTGGCGAGAAGCCCACCGGTGCAAGACTCCATAGCAGCGAGACTAAGTCCCTTCTCGGTAAGAAGCGCACCCACTACACTCTCCAGGGTCTCATCATCGCATCCCCAGATGACATCTGTCAGAAGGGCGCGGACGCCCTCTTCCAATTGAGCGACCATCCTCTCCGCCTCATCCCTACTTCCCGCTTTGGCAGTAAGGCGCAGGTGAATTCCGTCAGGCTTGGCGTAAACGGCAAGGGTGGGATTGGCAGAGGCAAGGTATGGGCTCACCATTTCACCCACCGCCGCTTCGGACAGCAGGTAAGTCTTCAGGGTCCGTGATAGGATGATATCGGGTATTCTCTCCCGCAGCCTTTGTGAGACCTCCTTCTCCCACATGCGCTGCATCTCGCTGGGCGGGCCTGGCATGGCGACGATGACCTTCCCACCACGCTCCACCCACCAGCCGGGAGCAGTGCCCCTGGGGTTTGATATCACCTGAGCGGACGGGATGATGGTTGCCTGCTTGATATTGCTCTCGGGCATTTGATAGCCGCGCCGAGCGAAGAAGTCCCTCAGGCCCTGCACAAGCTCAGGATCGACTCTGGACTCCTCACCCATCAGAGCGGCGATGGCCTCCCGGGTAAGGTCATCCTCCGTCGGGCCCAAGCCACCTGTAGTGAGTACCAGGTCAGAGCGACTCAATGCCCGCTCCAGGCATTCCTTCATCCTCTCCAGATTGTCGCCTACCTGGGTAACCCACAAGAGGTCGATGCCGAGCTCGGGAAGCTTGGAGGCAAGGTAGGAAGCGTTGGTATCGGTGATCTGTCCGAGGAGGAGTTCGGTGCCAATAGAGATTATTTCAGCCCTCATAATATTCCTCTAATATGCTGCTACCTTCTGCAGAATTCCAGAGGCGACCTCCGCCGCTCGTATCCCCGAAAGCAGCATGGCGCCAAAGGTAGGCCCCATACGTGGTAGCCCATAGACTGCGGCCACTGCCATCCCCGCTACAATAAGTCCAGGATGCACTTCACCGGTCTTTTCCACTACAGCATCTTCAGACGCCTCGACCCACAGCGCCCCCTCGCCTTTAATCTTGACCAGGCCCCGCTGCTCCAGCTTTTTCACCACACAGGCTTCATGACCGGTGGCATCGATCACCACCTTCGTCTCCAGGGGTGTCAGGGACAGGAATCCCACTCCCGCATCGCAGGCAGCAGCGATGAGCTTGGAGCAAGCATGGGGCGCATTAGCCACGTATAATCCCTCACTGACCTCCTCACAGGGCACTCCTAGCTCAATTAAGACCTCCTGCCCTGGAGCCCTGATGGTGAGCTTATTCATGAAATAGCCGCCAATCCAGAATCCGCCGCCAAGGTAGTTGTTTCTCTCTACAATGAGGACCTTGACCCCCTGCTTAGCGAGTTCTTTTCCCGCGATGAGACCACTGGGGCCCCCACCAACTATAATTACATCGCTCTCTACATAGTCTTCAAACTGGCGGAGAAAGCTCGACACAATAGCTCTGGTAATGTCCTTCTCCGAAACGGGATGGAATATGGCCATTTACTCTCTCCTTTCCATACTGTCACATATCTGCTTTATTGCCCAGGAAAGCTGCCACTAATTGCAGGGCGCAGAAGTTACCGCACATGCTGCAGGCAACCCCTGCAGTGCCGTGTAGACTGTGCACCTGACGGGCTTTAACTGGGTCCAGGCA
>CAZYLE010000038.1:0-11391 GCA_964648675.1 uncultured Dehalococcoidales bacterium | reverse complement strand
GTATAAATCTTTATATGCCGATTCCTGATAAAAAGAAAGTTCAATATGGGTGCGCTTAACGGCTTAAAGGTAGTTGAATGGAGTGAATTCATTTCTGGGCCTTATTGTGGGAAGCTCCTCGCTGACTTAGGAGCCGAGGTGGTCAAGGTAGAGAAGCCTGGCTATGGCGACAAATCGAGGAGCTACGGGCCTTTTCTCCAAGATATTCCTCACCCGGAGAAAAGTGGCCTATTTTTGTATCTCAACACCAGCAAGCTTGGAGTGACCTTGAATGTCGGCAGCACGACCGGGGCGCATATTTTCAAAGAGTTGATAAAGCAGGCCGATATTCTCATAGAGAACCACCCGCCTCGTGGGGTTGAGGAGTTGGGTCTTGATTACGAGACCCTGAAGAAGCTCAATCCTAGATTAGTGATGACATCCATTACTCCCTTTGGGCAAACGGGACCCTATCGTGATTACAAAGCCTGTGACCTTACCAGCTTTCACATAAGTGGGTTGGCTTTTATGAACCCGGCCGGTGGGGTGGACGATATTGAGCAAGAGCCGCCGCTGAGGGGGAAGGCATATCAAAGCGACTTTTTGGCTGGGCTGAGCGGAGCAATTGCCACGATGTCGGCTATCTTCGCCCGCCAAACAACGGGCTCAGGTCAGCACGTAGACCTGTCAGAGCAGGAAGCCTTAGCCTCCATGATCCGTCGTGACCTAGGCGCCGTAACTCACGAAGGCTTTACCAGGACACGGATCAAGGGAGCCCAACCGAGTGCAGAGACAGTACTGGGTCATTGTAACGATGGCTACTTCTTCGTGGTTTGTAATACCGACAGGTTTTGGGCGAATTGGGTGGAGGTAATGGGCAACCCAGATTGGGCTATGAGCGAGCTGTTCCAAGACCGAGCATCGCGGAGAGAGAACTGGGATGCAGCTAAGATAATGATCGAAGAGTGGGCAAAGGAGAAAACTGTGGATGAGATCGTCCGGGCGGCACAAGCGAAACGCGTCCCTTGCACTCCGGTTAACACGATTAAAGAATCAGTTAACTCTGAGCTTCTGGCAGCCCGGGATTATTTTACGGAGGTTGACCACAAAGAGGCCGGGAAGCTCAAATATCCCGGGGCGCCATACAAGTTATCATTCACCCCGTGGCATGTGGAACGCCCTGCCCCTTTGTTGGGCGAGCACAATGAAGAGATTTGCTGTGGGCGGCTTGGTTACACCAAGCAAGACCTGGCCGTAATGAGAGCAGAAGGGGTAGTTTAATAAGTCATAAATATGAAGGGGCTAAAAAGCCATGCAAAAGCTTCCACTAGAGGGCATTAGGGTCACGGACTTCTGTCACGTTTGGGCTGGCCCCCACGTCACCCAGTGGCTGGCAGTGATGGGGGCAGATGTTATAAAGATCGAGAGCAATCTGCATCCCGACTTGACACGAAGTTTCTTTGTTGAAGGCAAAACGCTGATGCCAGGGCTGAACCAGAGTGTAGATTTTGCTGTGTTGAACTATGGCAAGAAGAGCTGCACTATAAATATGACCCTTCCCAGAGGCAGGGAGCTTGTCAAGGAAATAATCAAGGTCAGTGATATAGTGACTGAGAACTTCGGTGGGCCAGTGATGGACCGCTGGGGACTGGGGTATTCGGACCTAAAGAAGATTAAACCCGATATTATCATGTACTCAGGGTCAGGTTTCGGAAGAACGGGGCCCTACAGAGAGTTGCCTGCCTATGCCCCTATCGTTGATGCCTTTGCCGGGTTTTTGACTATGAACGGATACTATGGCGGTCAGCCATGTCCTTTCGGTGTCGGAGGCTGGACTGACTTGACAGCGGCCCAGCATGGCGTATTTGCCATTCTTGCAGCCTTACATCATCGCTCAAAGACTGGAGAAGGACAATGCATAGACCTCTCGATGACAGAAGTGGTCGAGTCACTACTCCCTGACGCCATTATGGACTACACCATGAATGATAGGATACAGGAACCGCAAGGGAACCGGGATATTGCTATGGCCCCTCATGGATGTTATCGGTGTCAGGGAGACAATGAGTGGGTTACTATCGCGATATACAGCGACGAGGAATGGAAGGCATTTTGTGACGCCATTGGGAACCCTGAATGGACTACTGATGAAAACTTCCGCGATGGATTGAACAGGTGGAAGAACCAGGCGGAAATTGACAGGTTGATACAAGACTGGACGAAAAGATATGCCCCTTATGAGGTAATGGAGATATTGCAGAAAGCGGGAGTGATGGCAGGTTCCTCCCTTAGCCCACAGGGGGTAGTGCAGGATCGGCATTTGGAGGAGAGAGGCTTTTTTATTGACATAGACCACCCTGATATGGGGGCAGTGCGTTTAGCCCGTCTACCCTGTAATTTAAGTGACTGTCCACCGGGTAATTATCAGCATGCTCCTTCTATTGGCGAGCATAACGACTACGTATTCAGAGAGCTACTGAATATGCCTGATGAGGAGATAGCTCAGTTGCAGCAGGAACAGGTTATTCTATAGAGGGCTTTAATATGATCAATGGATTGATAGCCCGACAATAAATTCTCAGTAAAAAGAATAGGATAAGTTGATATGAGTACACAAGCGCTTTCTGGCTTGAAGGTAGTGGAATGGAGCGAATTCATTTCTGGTCCTTATTGTGGTAAATTACTCGCTGATTTAGGAGCCGAGGTGATAAAGATTGAGAAACCTGGCGTTGGCGACAAGGCGAGGAACTATGGGCCTTTCCCCCAAGACGTACCTCACCCAGAGAAGAGCGGCACCTTTATATATCTCAACACCAACAAGCTTGGAGTAACGCTGAACGTTGTTAACATCACAGGGGCAGAGATATTCAGGAGACTGATAGAGGAGGCGGACATCCTTGTAGAGAACCATTTACCTAGTGAGGTCGAAGAATTAGGATTTGACTACGAAAACCTTAAGAAGGTCAATCCCGCACTGGTAATGACCTCGATTTCTCCCTTTGGCCAAACCGGTCCCTATCGTGACTATAAGTCCTGCAACCTCATCAGCCTTCATGCCAGCGGCATGGCTTACATAAATCCATCGAATGGTGTAGATGATATTGAGCAGGAACCGCCATTGATGGGGCCGGCTAACCAAGGCGATCTTGTAGCTGGGCTGACAGGGGCAGTCGCCACCATGTCCGCGATTTTCGCCCGCCACATGACAGGGTTAGGGCAGCACGTAGATCTGTCGCAGCAAGAAGCTTTGGTATCTATGACACGTCATCAGCTTGGCAACTACACCGTTGAGAATTTTCCTTGGATTAGACCCAAGGAGAGTAGGCGACATGCAGATATCTATCGTTGCAGCGATGGCCTCATCTATTTGATTTGTGGTGATGAAAGAATATGGGAAAGATGGGTGGAAGCGATGGGCAAACCTGAGTGGGCTATGAGCGAGCTGTTCCAGGAGATGACTTTGCGACGGGAAAACTGGGATGCGGCAAAGGTAATGATCGAGGAATGGACCAAGGAGCGCACCGTCGACGATGTCGTCCGAATAGCTGAATCATCACGAGTTCCCTGCAAGGCAGTAAACACAGTCAGAGAATCCATTAACTCCGAACTGTTGGAAGCTCGAGGCCATTTCGTGGACGTTTACCATAAAGTGGCAGGGAAGATCACTTGCCCAGGAGCTCCTTACAAGCTGTCCAAGACCCCGTGGTGTGTGGAACGCCCCGCTCCCCTCCTTGGTGAGCACAATGAGGAGGTCTACTGCGGAAGGCTTGGCTATACGATAAAAGACTTGATGATAATGAGGGCAGAAGGAGTGATCTAGTAGCTCACCAATAGGTGAGGAGGTACGAAAAGCATGCAGAGTCTTCCATTAGATGGGATTCGAGTAGTCGATTTTACCGCTGTTTGGGCTGGACCTCACGTCACCCAGTGGTTAGCAGTCATGGGCGCTGAGGTTATCAAGATTGAGAGCAAACTTCGCCCTGACAATGTGCGGGCCTATTGGAACCTGGAAACGACGGGACGGACTATTAACTCCGAGTTCGCGACGTTCAACTACGGCAAGAAGGGCTGTACCCTCAATATGACCCATACCAAGGCAAGAGAGCTTGCCAAGGAGCTGATTAGCATCAGCGACATAGTGACAGAGAACTTCGGCGGGTCGGTGATGGACCGCTGGGGACTTGGATACTCGGAGTTAACCAAGCTAAAACCCGACATCATCATGTATTCTTGCTCAGGATTCGGGCGAACTGGGCCGTACAAAGAATCCCCCGCCTATGCTGGCATAGTAGAGGCCTTCGCTGGCTTGTGTTCTCTGAACGGGTACCCTGGTGGTGAGCCGCGGCCAATGGCGACCTATGGCTATGCCGACATAACATCAGCAGAGCATGGCACCTTGGCCATCTTGGCAGCGTTGCACCATCGCCAAAAGACAGGCGAGGGCCAATACATAGACCTCTCTATGACTGAGGTAGTATCTTGTCTGCTATATGAACAGGTTATGGACTATACCATGAATAGCAGGGTACAGAGCTGTCAGGGGAATCGTGATAGTGTTATGGCTCCCCATGGTTGTTACCGCTGTGGTGGGGACGATGAGTGGGTTGCCATTGCAGTTTCCAGCGATGAGGAATGGAAAGCATTTTGTGACGCTTCGGGGAGCCCCGAATGGACGAGTGATGATAGGTTCCGCGATGGATTGAAGCGGTGGAAGAATCGGGATGAACTGGACAGAGTGATACAGGAATGGACGAAGAACCACTCTCATTATGAAGTAACGCAGATATTGCAGAAGGCGGGTGTGATGGCAGGGCCCTCCCTCAAAGTGGAGGAAGTGATTCAAGATAGCCATTTGAGGGAAAGAGGCTTCCACCTGGAAGTAGAACACCCTGGATTGGGCACTTGGTGTTTAGCTGCTCTCCCTTGGAGGCTAAGCGATGCTCCACCGGGGAATTACGAACATGCGCCGGAGCTAGGTGAGCACAACGATTATGTCTTTAGAGAATTACTAAACATGCGACATGAGGAGATAGCTCGGTTACAGCAAGAGCAAGTTATTTACTAGCGGGCTTTGGCATTTCGCCTTGGCTTATAGTCTATTAAGACACGCCCATTAGAAAAGGAGTGAGACGAACTGATATGAATCCGCAGGCGCTTTCTGGGTTGAAGGTAGTTGAGTGGAGTGAATTCGTTTCTGGGCCGTATTGCGGGAAGCTCCTTGCTGATTTGGGAGCAGAGGTGATTAAGATAGAGAAGCCAGGCGTTGGCGACAAATCCAGGAGATATGGTCCTTTCCCCCGAGGTATATCTGCCCCGGAGAAGAGCGGCCTGTTTCTGTATCTTAATACCAATAAGCTTGGTATCACCCTGAATGTGCAAAACGCGACTGGGGCGGACATCTTCAAAGATTTGATAAAGCAGACCGATATACTTATAGAGAATAACCCACCTGGTGAAGTTGAAGAACTGGGGTTTAACTACCAAAGCTTGAAGAATATCAATCCTGGACTGGTGATGACCTCAATTACTCCATTTGGGCAGACAGGGCCCTACCGAGACTACAAATCCTGTGACCTTACCAGTTTTCATATGAGCGGCATGGCTTTTATAAACCCATCAGATGGCGTAGACGATGTCGAGAAAAAGGCACCACTACGGGGAGCAACACACCAGGCTGACCTAGTGGCCGGATTGAATGGAGCGATCGTTACACTGTCCGCCATTTTAGCCCGCCAAATGATGGGGCTCGGACAGCATGTAGACCTATCAGAACAAGAGGCTTTGTCCTCATTTATGCGTCGTGAGCTCGGTGTCTTCGCTGTAGAGGGAATGGGGTGGACGAGACTGAAAGGGACCCAGCCCGGTATGGAGTCAGACATATACCAATGCAGTGATGGCCGCATCTACCTAATCTGTTTTCATGATAGAACATGGGAATCGTGGATTGAGTTTATGGGCAACCCCGACTGGGCTACCAGCGAGCTATTTGCAGACATGGCTTCGCGACGCGAGAACTGGGATGCGGCAAAGGCAATGATAGAAGAGTGGACTAAGGAGCACACGGTGGATGAGATCGTCAGTGCAGCCGAAGCGATGCGCATACCCTGCAAACCAGTCAACACAGCGAAAGAGCTAGTGGAGTCGGAGCTATTAGCCGCTCGAGACTATTTTATCGAGGTTGACCATAAACAGGCGGGAAGGGTCAAATTCCCCGGAGCGCCCTACAAGTTATCTGAGACCCCCTGGTGTGTGGAACAACCTGCTCCTCTCCTTGGCGAGCACAATGAGAAGGTCTACTGTGAGCGGCTTGGCTACACTAAGCAAGAATTAGTGAGAATGAGAGCAGGAGGGGCGATCTAGAGGCTCACGAAAATACAACGGAGGTTTGAAAGGCTTGGAGAAGCTTCCATTAGAGGGCATTAGAGTTACGGATTTTACCGCTGTTTGGGCCGGTTCCCACATCACCCAATGGCTAGGCGTTATGGGGGCAGAGGTTATCAAGATTGAGAGCAGCCTGCGTCCAGATTTGACACGACAGGTTTTCAGGGGTATGGCCCCGGATTGCCCTATGAGTGCAGTATTTGCTGTGTTGAACTACGGAAAGAAGGGTTGCACTCTAAACATGACACTCCCCAAGGCAAGAGCGCTAGCCAAAGAGATAATTAAGGTCAGCGATATAGTGACTGAGAACTTCGGCGGGTCGGTGATGGAACGCTGGGGGTTGGGATATTCAGAACTAATAAAGATAAAACCCGACATCATAATGTACTCAGGCTCGGGTTTCGGGAGAACGGGTCCCTATAGGGAATTGCCTGCCTTTGCCGGAATTATTGAGGCCTTTAGTGGCCTGTGCTCCTTGAATGCGTATCCTGATGGTGAACCACTTCCAATGGCAACGCGCGGATATATCGACCTGGCAGCAGCTCAGCATGGAGTATTCGCCATTCTGGCAGCTTTGTACTATAGGTCAAAGACAGGCCGAGGACAGTATATAGACCTGTCTATGACAGAGGTAATGGGTGCTTTTCTCCCTGAGCCGATTATGCACTATACCATGAATGGCACAGTGCAAGCGCCCCTGGGAAACCGTGATAGCTACGTGGCTCCCCACGGATGTTATCGGTGTCGTGGGGACGATGAGTGGGTAGCCATTGCAGTTTCGAATGATGATGAGTGGAGAGCCTTCTGTGATGCCATTGGCAATCCTGAATGGACTGAAGATGAAAGATTCCGCGATGGGTTGAATAGGCTGAAGAACCAGGAGCAACTGGACAGCCTAATACAGGATTGGACTAAGAATCACGATCACTATGAGGTAATGGAGATATTGCAAAAGGTGGGAGTGATGGCGGGACCATCGTTTAAAGTTGAGGAGGTAGTGCAAGATCGACATTTGGGAGAGAGAGGTTTCTTCGCCGCTATAGACCATCCCGGGATAGGGTCAGTCCGTTTGGCCGGCTTGCCATGGAAGCTAAGTGGTGTTCCCCAGGGTAACTACCAGCATGCTCCTTTGCTCGGTGAGCATAACGATTATGTCTTTAAAGAATTGCTGAATATGTCTGCGGAGGAGATTGCTCGGTTGCAGGATGAGCAGGTCATTTACTAGAAGGTTAGGAAATATCCGGTTTGTAAACCCTGTTCACCAAACACTGCCTGGCAAAAGCGATCGCCCATTCGGCATCTACAAAACCAACTGAGGCGAGTATTTCGTCGCACTCTCCTTTTGTCAGCAGAAGGTATGTCCCTTGCTCGCCCTTTTTCTCAATCTGATGGGTATATCTGAAGACCTTGACTGCAGCTACAGGAAGGAAAACCCGATATCTTAGCCAATGTACGGGATTCAAGATGTGTTTCATCGAAATCAGGGCCCCCATCAGGTTGCTCGCGTTCTCTCTTGGGAGGCTCCAGACCATATGACCGCCCGGCTTTAGTATTCGAAACATCTCTCGAAGAACTCCTTCTAAGGCTTCTTTGCCTCGTTGCCCTTCAAACTCGATTAGGAAGGTGAAGACGTGGTTCCCGATAATACCGTCAAAGTAATTATCTGGAAAAGACAATTGCTCTTGCAGGTCTGCATAGATAAGCTCGATCGGCAGGCGGTCTTTGAACTGATTAAGTCTTCTTTTGGCACCAGCTAGAACGATGTCGACCGCCCAAATCCCCCTTACTTTTCGTCCCGATTTTTGCCAGATCAATTCCGACATGGCAAGCTCTCCACACCCCGCATCAAGCCAGAGTTCACCTTCACGAGGTTTGATTAAATACCCAACCTTCTTCTTCAAATCATCATATAGAGCTCCCTCAATATAGGGACGACCATACTTGCTAACCATGAACTCACTGTACCTTCGCCAGTATTCCAATTCCTCTTTCCAAGCCAGAAGCCTCTCTTTGCTTTCCAACTCCAAAGTAGGATTTCTAGCCAAGAAATCCTGGATGAGCTCAGGATTGACCTTCTCTTCCCCCTCCACAGCAATTAGCTTGCGAAGACTAACTGTCACTTTCCTCCCCTCCCGTCTGGACGTCTCGCTATTCTGAGACGCGAGATGCTGGTAACCAGTTTAATATAAACAAATATTAAAAGTCAAACCTTTCGTACAATAGTATTACAGAGGGCAAAACAGTTCAGTAATCGGAACCCTCCTCAACACATCGCCGGCGATATGTTATGTATCCTGTAAGCGAGTGCATTAAATTGACGTAACGCAGCTATATGCAATATAATTTCAGGTAGGAAAGGAGACGTAAAAACTGAATATGAGTTTACAAGCGCTTAGTGGCTTAAAGGTAGTTGAGTGGAGTGAATTTGTTTCTGGGCCATACTGCGGCAAGCTACTCGCCGATCTAGGAGCCGAGGTGATCAAGGTTGAGAAGCCTGGCTGCGGCGACAAAGCGAGAAGACATGGGCCTTTCCCCCAAGACATGCCGCACCCGGAGAAGAGCGGCCTGTTTCTATATCTCAACACCAATAAGCTTGGAGTAACCTTAAATGTCAGGAACGCAACAGGAGCGGAGGTCTTCATAAAATTGGTGAGGTGGGCTGACGTAATCGTCGAAAGCAATGCACCTAGCGAGCTTGAAGAGTTGGGGTTTCACTGGGAAAACCTTAAGAGTCTCAATTCCAGATTAGTGATGACCTCCATTACGCCATTCGGGCAGACCGGGCCATACCGTGACTATAGAGCCTGTGACCTCAACATCTTTCATGCAAGCGGGCTGGCTTTCGTAAACCCATCAGACGGTGTCGACGATGCTGAACAACAGCCACCCCTGAAGGGACCGCTACATCAGAGTGGTTTTGTAGCTGGAATAACCGCGGCGCTCACCACGATGTCCGCCGTTTTTGCTAGTCAAATGACCGGATTGGGACAGCATGTAGACCTATCGGAGCAGGAAGCCCTGGCTTCTATAATGCGTCGTGAATTTGCGGTTCACACCATGGAAGACATGATATGGACGAGACCAAAAGGAAGTATGCCGGGGCTGGCAACGTCGGACATATATCGCTGCAGTGACGGCCTCGTCTACCTGTCTTGCGGACAGGATAGAATGTGGGCTGGCTGGGTGGAGGCAATGGGCAATCCAGAATGGGCTGCCGGCGAGCTATTCCAGGACCGAACCACTCGTCGAGAGAACTGGGATGCGGTGAAGTCACTGATTGAAGAGTGGACTATGGAGCGGACCAGAGCTGAGGTTGCGGCTGCGGCTGATGTAAGGCGCGTTCCCTGCAGACCACTAAATACAGTGGATGACCTGTTCAACTCCGAGCTATTGTCAGCTCGAGACTACTTCCAGGAGATCGACCACAAAGAAGCAGGGAAGGTCACGTTGCCAGGTGCACCATACAAGATTTCCAGGACACCGTGGCGTGTGGAGCGTCCTGCCCCCCTTCTGGGCGAGCACAATGAAGAGGTTTTCTGCGGTCGGCTTGGTTACACCAAGCAAGACTTGGTCAGGATGAGAGCGAGTGGGGTGATTTAGAGATTTGCGGAAAGGCGATGTTCAAAAATGTAGCGCGAGGCTTTAGCCTCGCTTAAGGCGACCCTAAAGGGTCGCGCTACGACAATATTAGGAGGTAAGAAACACTTGGATAGGCTTCCATTAGAAGGTATTAGAGTTACAGATTTTACCGCCATTTGGGCTGGCGCCCACATCGCCCAGTGGCTGGGGGTGATGGGGGCAGAGGTGATTAAGATTGAGAGCAACCTGCGCCCCGACAACACGCGGACTTCTTGGCGCCCTGGGCGTAATGCGGACCTGAGCACTACCGCCGAGTTTGCATGCTTGAACTACGGCAAGAAGGCCTGCACCCTCAACATGACTCTCCCCAAGGCTAGGGAGCTAGCCAAGGAGCTAATCAAGATCAGCGACATTGTAGCGGAGAACTTCGGTGGGTCGGTGATGGACCGATGGGGAATGGGATATTCGGACCTGGTGAAGATTAAACCGGACATCATTATGTACTCAGGGTCGGGTTTCGGTAGAACAGGGCCTTACAAAGAGTATCCGGCGTTCGCTGGCATCGTAGAGGCGTACGGAGGCATGCTGTCGCTGAATGGATATCCTGGTGGTGAGCCATCTCCGATGTGTACGCGGGGGTATGCTGACATACTATCGGCTGAGCATGGCACATTTGCCATTCTCGCCGCATTGTATCATCGCTCCAAGACCGGAGAGGGGCAATACATCGACCTCTCCATGACCGAGGTGGTGTCTGCCGTTATCCCTGAGTCCATCATCGACTACACCATGAACAACCGAGTATATGGCCCCCAAGGAAACCGGGATAGTGCCATGGCTCCTCACGGCTGTTACCGATGCAATGGGGACGATGAGTGGGTTACCATTGCGGTCTGCGGCGATGAGGATTGGAACGCCTTCTGTGCAGCCATTGGGAACCCCAAATGCACCAGGGATGAAAGGTTCCACGACGGCTTGAACCGTCGCAGGAACCAGGCGGAGTTAGACCAGCTGATACAGGAGTGGACGAAAAAGCATACCCATGATGAGGCAACGGAGATATTACAGCGAGCTGGAGTGATGGCGGCACCTACCCTTAAAGTGGAGCAGGCAGTGCAAGACCGCCATCTAGGGGAAAGAGGTTTCTTCATAGACATTGACCATCCAGGAGCAGGTAAACTGCGTTTGGCCAGCCTACCCTGGAGGTTAAGCGATATTCCTCAAGGCAACTACCAGCATGCTCCTTTGCTTGGTGAGCATAATGATTATGTCTTTGGAGAGTTACTGAAAATGCCCGAGGAGGAGATAGCCCGGTTGCAGGAGGAGCAGGTTATCTTCTAGGACGCTATGTCGACATGGCCGCGCAAAGCCAGATAGTGTTATAAGTCAGCAACGGCCGACACGTAATGAAGCGCTCCTTGAGGTAAATGGTGCCTCGTCTAGCCAGGCTTT
>CAZYLE010000037.1:11189-11428 GCA_964648675.1 uncultured Dehalococcoidales bacterium | reverse complement strand
TTGTCTGCCTGTGGCGCTATTTTGATGAGAGGAAGGCTAGGTATCTTTACATTGGAGCGGCCGCCTTGAGTCTAAGCTTTTGCACCAAGGAGGCAACCTATTTCACTGTAGGCATATTTATCCTTTTCCTTCTCATCGTCTCGGCTAAAGAGCTGGTAGCCAGGGCTAGAAGGAGGTTCGACCTTAAGGAACTCAAAGCGCCGGCCGAATTCCTGCTCCTCATCGGCACCCTATCGCTA
>CAZYLE010000037.1:6827-11179 GCA_964648675.1 uncultured Dehalococcoidales bacterium | reverse complement strand
ACTGGCGGCGCTGGCTCATAAGCTTCCTGATCTTCTATGGCATCTTTGTCCTTCTCTATACTACCTTCTTTACCAATATCGCTGGCTTTGCCAATGGCGTCTGGGGCTCCCTGGATTACTGGATCGGTCAGGCAGGAAGAGTGACACAGCCCTGGTACTACTATATTATTCTTATGCCCTTCTACGAGTTTCTGCCCTTGCTTTTTGCCTTCGTTGGCGCCATCTACTACGCGATAAAAGGGAACCTCTTCTCCCGCTTTTTAGTCTGGTGGGCACTATTAAGCGTGATACCGTACTCCTTATATGGCGAGAAGATGCCACAGATATCTCTTTACATAGTACTTCCGGTGATTCTTATCGGGGGGATGTTCATCGGCCGACTGTTACAAGCCTTTGATTGGAAAGCAGCGAGAGGGTGGGCGATAAGGGGGATTACGATATTTACTCTGCTTCTCCTCTTCCCCGTCACTGTGTATATCGCCTTTCAGGTGAGCTACGATAATAGCGGTGAACCTCCGCAGATGTTGGTGTATGCAGGCATATCCCAAGACCTACAGCAGATCATGGCCCAGATTGAGGAAGTGGCGGAGGAAAGCGGTGAGGGGAAAGAGTTGGCTATCACCGTAGATGGCAGCGGTGGTGGCCTCTCCTTCTACTGGCCGTGGGCCTGGTATCTCAGGGATTATACGAATGTTGAATTCCCCGACCTCTCCTCCGTTAGTGAGCCGCCTCAAGGCTCAGTGCTTCTGCTCAAGGCAAAAAATAAGGAAGCCGCTGAGCCATACTTGGAAAAGTATGATGAAGGGCGAGAATTTCAACATCTTATATGGTTCCCCGAGGAGTATAAGGATTTTGACTTAGGGTGGTGGTGGAACTATTTCTTACATAGGAAAACAGATGGTCCCTACTGGACCTCTGGCACAGAGGGCATCGCCTTTTTCCCCAAAAGCATCCCGTAATTTGAACGCCTGTCCTTCCCTGCGCTATAATGGCTGGCTGAGGAGTAAATATTGCTAAAGAGTCGCCGTTTCTGGGCTGGGTGTGCTATAAGCCTGGTTTTTTTGTTGCTATTCTTTTATAGATTTAGGGGCAACTTTGGTGAGATAGCTCACGTTCTCGGCGAAGCCAATTATATCTTTGTTTTGCCCGCGGTAATCGTATTATTGATTATCATGGTAATTAAGGCCATAAGGTGGCGCTATTTGCTTGGCTCCCTGAAGCCTGTTCCTTTGGGTCCTGTCTTCTCGGTGACAATTATTGGGCATATGGTAGATAGCCTGTTACCCCGGCCTATAGGTGAACTGGCACGTGCCTATCTCCTCGGCGAAAGAGAATCCATAAGTAAGATGTCAGTCCTCGGCACTATTGCAGTGGCACGTATCTTTGATGGGCTGGCTTTGCTCTTCTTTATGGTCAGCGTATGGCTATTTGTGCCCTTGGCACCATGGTTAGAGTATGGGGTGCGCATTGTTGCCGGCGTGTTTATTGGTGCTTTGGTACTCTTCATAATACTTGCCTCATCCCCAGTTCGGCTACGAAAAGCGGTGGCCTTTGTATTACGACTCCTACCTCAACGACATAGCTCTACACTGGAGGAATGGCTGGAGCGCTTCATAAGCGGGCTCGCCGTGCTTAAAAGCCCGATCAAGCTGCTCATTGTGTTCTTACTCTCTCTATTAATATGGTTCATTGAGGCCATGATGTTCTACCTGGTAGCCTTCTCGTTCAATTTAGGTCAGCCCTGGTACGTCTTTATCTTAACCTCGGCAACGACAAATCTTGCCTTGCTCCTACCTTCCATGCCCGGCGGGTTGGGGAACTGGGAGTTGGCTTGCCAAGAAACGCTCAGCGCCTTTGGAGTGGATGTCGCTTTGGCTAGCGCATATGCGATTGCCCTACATGCTATTGTGCTGATACCGATGATCTTGCTCGGGTTTATATTTCTCTGGACGCAGAACCTCTCTCTGACCAAAGTAGTGTCCCAGAGGGAAGGACTAGCACAGGGGCATGACTTCAAGGAAGGCGAGGAATGAAATTTATGTTCACGATGGTGGTCTCGCTATTCGTGGCAAATCCCAGACCATTGCATGCCGATTGCCCACCTATACCTGGCGAACACTACCCAGATATACCCTGAGGATAGAGGGATGAACTACAGTATCAGGTTGGGGCGAAAGATAGCGAGATTGGCGAGAGGCAGGGGTTGAATTCCCCAGGTGCAGTATAGTATCATGTATTATAAGAGAAGAGATGGTTACCCCTGAACCCACGAAGAAGCAGCTAGTAGATTTCCTCGTTAGAAAAAGACCGCAGCTTATCCCCTTTTTACCAACAACCAGAAGTCTAATCGTCGATTGCAAAGTTATGGAGAGGTATAAATGTATAGAATCATGCTAAGAGAGGACTTGGTGCCCAGTATTCACCTTTTTAAGGTAGAGGCACCAGCAGTTGCCCGCAAGGCCCAGGCAGGGCAGTTCGTTGTCATAAGGGTGGACGAAAAGGGGGAGCGTATCCCTCTTACCGTTGCCGACTGGGACCGAGAGGAAGGGAGTATTACTATTGTCTTTATGGAGGTGGGGGCGACAACCCGGAAGCTGGCCCGGCTTAAAGCCGGAGACTACATCACTAACTTCGCTGGCCCTCTAGGCTTGCCTACTCATATCGATAATTTCGGCACTGTGGTCTGTGTCGGGGGAGGGTTCGCCGTGGCGCCTATAGTCCCGATTGCTCGTTCGATGAAGGAAGCGGGAAACAGGGTTATATCGATAATGGGAGCCAGGACTAAGGACCTTATATTCTGGGAGGATCGCCTGAGAGCCGTCAGCGATGAGCTTATTGTGACCACAGACGACGGATCCTACGGCCGTAAGGCATTGGTGACCGAGCCGCTGAAGGAGGTTTTAGAGAGGGGTGAGCGGATCGACCGGGTGATAGCCATTGGCCCAACCGTGATGATGAAGTTTTGTGCTAAAACGACTGAACCCTTTGGCGTTAAGACCATTGTCAGCCTCAACCCGATTATGGTCGATGGCACTGGGATGTGTGGCTGCTGTAGGGTTGAGGTTGGTGGTCAAACCAGGTTCACCTGTGTTGATGGGCCTGACTTTGACGGCCACCAGGTGGACTGGGACCTCCTCTTCACTCGCCAGCGGATCTACCTCGAAGAAGAAAAGAAATCGTTAGAGCGATGGGAGCAGATGAGCCATGCCTAAATTGGATTTAAATCGAGTATCCATGCCCAAGCAGGAACCCCTGGTGCGGGCGAAGAATTTCAATGAGGTTGCCTTGGGATATAACGAGGAACAAGCCTTGGCGGAGGCAAATCGGTGCATCCAATGCCCTAAGCGTTCCTGTGTTGAGGGCTGCCCTGTGGGGGTAGATATTCCCGATTTCATTTTAGCCGTGCGCGAGGGAAATATGCCGGAGGCAGTGCGCATTCTAAAGAGCAAGAACAGCCTTCCCGGCATCTGTGGGCGGGTGTGCCCTCAGGAGTCGCAGTGTGAATCGACGTGTGTCATAGCGAAGAAGGGCGCGCCGATAGCGATCGGTCGTCTGGAGCGCTATGTCGCTGATTGGGAGCTCAACCAAGGGCAAATGCAAAAACCTCAGCTTGCTAAGCCGACTGGAAAGAGGGTGGCAGTGGTGGGATCGGGACCGGCAGGGCTCACCGCAGCCGCCGACCTGGCTAAGATGGGGCATGAGGTAACAATCTTTGAGGCGCTCCATACCGCTGGTGGTGTACTCATGTATGGCATCCCCGAGTTCAGGCTACCCAAGCACATAGTCCAAAGCGAAGTTGACTTCGTGAGATCTCTGGGGGTCGATGTCAGGCTGGATTCTGTTGTAGGAAAGACCATGACCGTCGACGAAATTATGGATGATGGCTATGATGCCATCTTTCTTGGCACTGGTGCTGGGCTACCTATGTTTCTCAATATCCCTGGAGAGAACCTGAATGGAATCTATTCGGCAAATGAATTCCTTACTCGAGTCAACTTGATGAAGGCCTATCTCTTCCCTGAATACGATACCCCGATGAAGATAGGTCGCAGGGTAGCGGTGGTGGGTGGAGGCAACGTGGCGATGGATTCGGCCAGATGCGCCTTGCGGCTAGGCGCTGAGAAGGTCTATATCATTTATCGGCGCTCCGAGGTAGAGATGCCAGCGAGAAGGGAGGAGGTGGAAAATGCCCAGGAGGAGGGGATTATCTTCAAGTTCCTAACCAATCCCAAGAGGTTCATCGGCAATGATGAGGGGTGGGTGGTTGCTGTTGAGTGCTATGAGATGGGACTGGGGGAGCCCGATGACAGCGGGCGGCGGCGACCCATTGTCAAGGAGGGCAGCGAGTTCAT
>CAZYLE010000037.1:0-6817 GCA_964648675.1 uncultured Dehalococcoidales bacterium | reverse complement strand
GGGCACTACTCCCAATCCGCTGGTTCCCACGACAACCAAAGGGCTGGAGGTTACCAAGCGGGGCACGGTGATAGCCGATGAGGAGACGGGGAAGACGGTGAAAGAAGCTGTGTGGGCAGGTGGTGATGTGGTCACCGGCTCTGCCACTGTAATCAGCGCTATGGGAGCAGGTAAAAGGGCAGCCGCTGCTATCGACGAGTATCTTAAGAGTAAATAAGAAGCGCATTCAATAAGATTGGGCAAAAAGAAAGCCTCACCTGGTTAAGGTGGGGCTTTTGTTATGAAGGCGGTTTTCCTCAGAGAGAGATGGTCTGGGCTTGCCGAGGTTCTTGACAGTCGGCAAGCCTGGATTTAGTATGAGCACATTAGTTTACTACGGAAACTCCCGCTTCAAAAGGTGGCATCGCGGTTTGCTTGCTTCACTTAAGCAGTAACAGAGAAAAATATAATCAGACTAAGATCAGATGCGGAGGTGAAAAATGATGGCTGCAGGCCCTCTGGATGGTATTAAGGTTGCCGAGTTCGCAACGATGGTTTCTGGGCCATACTGCGGCAAGCTGCTGGCGGACATGGGAGCCGACGTAGTCAAAATAGAGCCACCCGAAGGCGATCCGTCACGTCGGTGCGGACCTTTCCCCAAGAGCGGGCCACACCCCGAACGCAGCGCATTGTTCCTATATAATAACACCAGCAAGCGGGGAGTGACGTTGAACCTGGGTACAGCGGAAGGTCTCGATGTGTTTAAGCGATTCCTCAAATGGGCCGATGTTGTCATCGACAACCACCCTCCTTCGTACCTGGAAAGCCTTGGACTTGATTGGGACGCGATGTGCAAGCTTAATGCGGCGCTTATTTATACTTCCATTACGCCGTATGGCCGCACCGGGCCGCGGGCCAATGTCAAGGGGGATGAACTGACCATCATCCACGCGGGAGGCTTGGGCAATCTCATGCCGACTCGCTCCGTCGATGTTGACCGCGCTCCAGTAAAGATGGGCGGCCATCCCGTTGGCTATCACGGTGGCATTACTGCAGCCCTGGCCACCATGAGCGCTCTGCTGGGTCGAGTGAAAACGGGCCATGGAGGAGCGATCGACATCTCGCTTCAGGAGGTGATCCTCGCCATGATACAGCCAAATGTGACAGGCAACCGTTACCACGATAGCACATGGAGCCGTGTTCCCGACCGACCTCCGGCAATGGGCAGAATGAAGTCCAAGGATGGTTACATCATCGTTGGTGCCGTCGAGGATCACCATTTTAGGGCGTTCATGGAGTTAATGGGGAACCCTGAGTGGGCTGCTGCTCCGGAATGGAACTCTATGGCCTACCGCATAAATCACCAGATGGATATAGCACCGATGCTGGACGAATGGATGCTGCAGCAAACAAACGAAGATGTGTATCACAGGGGGGCCAAGAAGGGCATCGCTATGGGGCCGATATATTCGGCCAGAGCTGTGATGAACAGCCAGCAATACGCTGCCCGGGGTTATTTCGTTGAGGTGGACCACCCCGAGGTGGGCAAATACAGATACGCTGGCTGGCCATATCAGATGTCTGCAACACCGCCGCGGGTGGGGAGACCAGCCCCCCTGCTGGGCCAGCATAACCAGGAAGTATACTGCACGTGCCTGGGTTATTCCCCAGAGGAGTTTAAGCGTCTTCAGCGCACAGGGACGATATAGGTGAAAGGGGGAGAAGGATGCAAGACAATGCGCTTCCTCTGCAGGGTGTGCGAGTAGCCGATTTTTCCTGGGTGTGGATTGGGCCCTACTGCTGTAAGCTTCTCGCCATCCTCGGTGCTGAGGTAATCAAGATAGAAGGTCACAAGCGGACAGACCTGACGCGGCACAGCGTTGTATGGCCGCAGGCTGATATCCACACGACAGAGGTGCCACCGAATCAGGGAATGGCGTTCAACACCGTCAACATGAACAAGAAGAGTCTGACTCTTGACTTGACTACGCTCGAAGGCGCGCAACTGGCGAAACAGGTGGCGATACTGAGCGACGTTGTTGTAGACAATATGCGCTCAGGCTTTATGGAGAGGATTGGCCTTGGTTATGAAGAACTGCGGCAGATACGGCCTGACATCATCGTAGTCTCTTGCTCCAGCAGAGGCCAGAAGGGCCCTGAAAGCAGCTACGCAGGGTATGCCACCATCCATCACGCCGTCGGTGGGGGCTCCTACATTACCGGCTATCCTGACGATGCCCCATGCACCAGCAGTGCTGACCCAGATTTGATAAATGGCACCACTGCGGCCTACGCCACTCTTGTAGCTCTGTATCACCGCATGAGGACGGGGGAGGGACAGTTTATCGATTACTCCCAGTGCGAGGGCGTAACTTCCTATATCGGCGATCTACTGCTGGGCTATGAGATGACCGCACAGATTCCCGAGCGGATGGGAAATGCTCATCTTCGGTATGCTCCCCATAACGTATACCGCTGTTGGGGAGTAGACCGCTGGCTGGCACTGGAGGTACATTCTGACGAGGAGTTCGTCGCTCTTGCCAAAGTTATCGGCAAGCCTGAGTTGGCTAAGGACCCTCGCTTCACCGACATGGCATCTCGCAAGAGGAATGAGTCGGAATTGGATCGAATCATCGGAGAGTGGACTCGGGCGCGGGATCGCGACTTGATGGTAGACCAATTTTGCAGTGCTGGGCTTGCCGCAGCCCCGTCGCGTAATGGAAAAGATCTCTATGCCGACCAGCATCTGCAGGCCCGCCACGCCTTTGTGACTATTGATCATCCTGAGATAGGTGAGCTGGAACTGGTGGGGGCTCCCTGGAAGACAAGTGACGGTGAGATACCTCTGCAGTGCGCCCCGATGATGGGGGAACACAACGACTATGTGTTGCAGGAACTCCTTGGTCTCAGCCAGGCTGAGGTGGCTGATCTCCACGCGAGCGAGGTGATCATGTAATGGAAGCTATACCGAATGGATACTCCACCTTGTTCTCATCCCATTTCCGTTCTTCTACATCTTTCTTTTAATGAAACCGCCAAAGACCATTCCAACTATCGCTGAAAACGCATAGATGGCCATTATATCTCTAGCAGCCCTAAGAGTGAGCTTCATGTAGCACCGTTACAGGGCGAGCGTTTTTTATCTTGAGATGCCTGTCATTTCTGATGCCATCGCGTCATGGGTATCCGCTCACAAACAAATTGTAAAAGGTAATGCGTTAGATGGCACTTAGTGAGCTCTTAAGCTCCGCTGAGGATAGGCTTATCGAACCATGAACGGCCCTTCGACAGGCTCAGGGTGAACGGAAAAGAGGAGGGTAGCCCAGAGCAGATGCTCTGGGCTTCGTTGGAGCGGATGCTCCAACCTACCCGGTACGGAAGCATAGAGAAAACCCCACATTTGTTGGGTGGGGCTTTTGTTGTTATGGAGGGCATTTTTTTGTAGAATAGCGCAGGATGGAAAAGGTGACGCCGCTTAGAAGTCAGTATTTAAGGATCAAGCGCAGATACCCTGAAGCTATCGTCTTCTTTCGCCTCGGCGACTTCTACGAGACCTTCGACCACGACGCTGAGGTTGCCTCCAGGGAGCTTGAGATAGTGCTCACCTCCAGGGAGATGGGCAAAGGGCAGCGTGTGCCGCTGGCGGGCATTCCTTATCACGCCCTGGACAACTATCTGGCCAGGCTGATAAATAAGGGCTATAAGGTTGCCATATGCGAGCAACTGAGCCAGCCTGGAGGTAAAGGGCTGGTTGATAGAGACGTAATCCGCGTGGTGACCCCGGGCACAGTTGTCGAGCCCGGGCTGCTGGAGGGCAATGCAAACAATTATCTTGCGTCTCTGGTTGTTGACAAGGAGCAGGCAGGCATCGCGTATATTGACATAACAACAAGCGAGTTCCAAACTACCCAGCTTAACCGTGAAAACGTCACGTCTGAACTGGTGCGCCTCCGCGCCTCCGAGCTCATTGCTCCTCGCGGCTCCGAGCTTGATGACCTCTCTGTATCGGCGACTTTCCTTGATGAGCAGTGGTTTGAACTGGAGACTGCCCGCGAGTTATTACTGGAGCATTTCGGCACAGCTTCTTTGGAGGGGTATGGCTGCGCTCACTTGCCCCTGGCGATAAAGGCGGCTGGCGCCATTATCCACTATCTCAGCGAGACCCAAAAGGGGGTGCTGGGGCAGCTCACCAGGCTTTCTACATACTCCACCCACTCCTTCATGACCCTTGACCCCCAGACGAGGCGCAATTTGGAGATTTTGCAGAGCATGCGCCTTGGCACTACCGCTGGTACGCTTCTAGCTGTCATTGATCTCACCAAAACAGCAATGGGAGGGAGGCTACTGAAGAAGTGGTTGGGGCAGCCGTTACTCGACATAACAGAATTAAACAAACGGCACGATGCTGTGGCATGGTTTTATAGCAGTGCAGGGCGGCGCGCCAAGGCCATCGCCCTTTTGGGGCAAATCGCTGACCTGGAGAGAATAATCAATCGGGTGGCCAATGGCATTGCCACGCCCAGGGAGCTGGTCAGCCTGCGCCGCAGCCTCGATACAGCCTCTCAGCTTAGAGAGGCGGTGGAGCAAGAGGAAGTCACTGCAATAGAATGGCTTTTGGAAGGCATGAAACCCTGCCAGGATGTTGTTGCTCTAATCTCCCAGGCCATCGCTGAGGAGCCGCCTCAAGCCGTTGGCGAAGGGGTGATCAAGCAAGGCTTCTCGCCAGAGTTGGATGAGATAAGGTCGTCATCAAGGGATGCCAGGAAGTATCTGGCGAATCTTGAACGTCAGGAGAAGGAGCGGACGGGGATCAAATCGCTCAAGGTGAGATATAACAAGGTCTTTGGCTACTTTATCGAGGTGTCAAAGTCCAACCTTTCACAAGTGCCTGCGGACTACATCCGCAAGCAGACGCTGGTGGGGGCGGAGCGCTTCTTCACCCCAGAACTCAAGGAATATGAGTCGCTTATCCTCAATGCCCAGGAGAGGGTCGCTGAGCTTGAGGGAAGCCTATTCCGCCAGGTCTGCCATCAGGTGGGCGCTGCCGCCGAGCGCATCCTGGAAGTGGCTTACGCTGTGGCTCAAATAGACGTATTCTCATCCCTTGCCGAGGCGGCGGTGCGCAACAACTATGTGAGGCCGAGGCTTACTACGGAAGACGCCATCATTATCCACAGCGGGCGTCATCCCGTTGTGGAGCAAACGATGGGCGATGAACCATTTGTTCCCAATGATACCTATCTCTCCAACAAGGATGCTCAGCTTATTATACTTACCGGCCCTAACATGTCGGGGAAATCGACCTACCTCAGGCAGGTGGCGCTCATCGTGCTCCTGGCGCAGATTGGCAGCTTTGTCCCCGTCGATTCGGCACAGATTGGTATTGTTGACCGCATTTTTACCCGGGTCGGCGCTCAAGACGAACTGGCTATGGGAAGGTCTACATTTATGGTGGAGATGGAAGAGACAGCGAACATCCTGAACCACGCCACATCTCGCTCACTGGTGATCCTCGACGAGATAGGGCGAGGGACCAGCACCTACGACGGCATATCGATTGCTCAGGCGGTGGCCGAATATATCCACAACCAGCCAAAGCTTGGGGCGAAGACCCTGTTTGCCACCCACTATCATGAGATGGTGAATATGGCGAGCTTGTTGCCCCGGGTGAAGAACTTCAATGTCGCCGTTTCCGAGGAGGGTGGCAAGGTTGTATTCCTGCGCAAAATTATCCCCGGTGGTGCGGATAAAAGCTACGGCATTCATGTAGCGCAGCTTGCCGGGCTACCGCGCTCGGTGATTCACCGTGCTGAGGAGGTCTTGTTGGAGCTTGAGGATGGGCGGGGACAGAAGGCGAAGAGGGCACGGCGAGCCGAGACGCCGCAGCTCCCGTTGTTTGCGCCTGCATCGCCGCTGTTGGAGGAGCTGGCTCAACTGGACATCGATTCCATGACGCCACTCGAAGCGCTCAACAAGCTCTACGAGCTGAAGCAGAAGGCGAAGGAAGGGTAGGTGTAGGTACCATAATTTCCGATATGATGAAGTGTAAAGGGTATCCTGGAGCGTCTGCTTCAGGCGTGGTGAGAGCGGATGCTCCCACCTACCCTTAGTTGCTGGGTCGGTGGCGGAGGAACACTCGAAGGGCCACCTGAATAAAATCAGAGCCTCTTGTTGAATGTACAATGGAGGAGGCCGGGGAGTTCTTTGACAAAGTCTGTAGAAAAATCGTGAGAACCGAAGCAGCAAAATAATGTGAGGCGAACATACATAGGCGGCTGGCCATGAATTAGCCATCGAAGTGGGTTGTCATTCTGAGGAGCGGAGCGACCGAAGAATCTAGGAATATCCCAAGACTGTGAAGCAGTACTACGTCTACATTATGTCCAATATGTCTAGAACACTCTATACTGGTATGACTGATGACCTAAGCCGGCGTGTCTACGAACACAAAGACAAAGCCAGCATGGGATTCACCAAGAAGTATCGTATTACCAGGCTTGTGTACTACGAGACCACTAATGACGTGCATGTCGCGATCCAGAGAGAAGAACAAATCAAGGGATGGCTGCGAAGGAAGAAGATTGCATTGATAGAGACCACTAATCCGGAATGGAAGGACTTAAGCGAGGAATGGTATGGCAAGTAGCAGATTCTTCGCTGGCGCTCAGAATGACATAGCATTGGAGGATTTCTATTGTAGTGCCAAACCCTCAGGGGTAGTTGCCCATGAGGGAATCTGAAGACAGGATGGGGGAAACTTCACCCTCACCCCTGGCCCTCTCCCGTCAAGGGAGAGGGGGGCAAATCCTCCCTCCCTTGGAGGGAGGGAGTTGGAGGG
>CAZYLE010000036.1:9766-11826 GCA_964648675.1 uncultured Dehalococcoidales bacterium | reverse complement strand
CTCTATCATCTTGATAGTGGCTGCATCAATGCTCTTGCTTTTTGCTTCTGCCATCTTACCTACACCCTCCAATTGTTATTCCGCTGACAGTTCAGCTATCATCTCTTTAACTAACTTTATTGCCTCGGGATGTCTCATAACTATCACATCACCCCCGGCCACGAGTAGAACCGCGGCTGACATGGCCTCCAGCAAGATACCCCTCTTCTTGACGTCTCCCATATTGGGGTTTTCCTCAGTGGGAAGGCCTGCCTCCTTAGTCTTCCACGCCTCCTTGGCCAGGTTACAAATAATCGGGAACTGGAGCTTCTCATCCTGCTGGGTTAATGCCGCCATCCTGATTCTCTCCATTACCGAGTAACAATACTCGATACCATATCCGATTCCGCTGACAGTGGGGTCCATCATGAGCCGTTCATCAGAAACACCGAGGTTACCCAACAGTATATTGAGCTGTTTGGCCAGGTTTATGTCTATCGGTGTTGACGCCCCCACAGTGTGTTGATAACCAATAGCTGCAGCACCAATCTTCTTATAGTCTCCTTCCTCAACCGGTCCGATAATCAAGTGCTTTCCTTGACATTGCTCAGTTACGATTCTAAATACCTCGGTATCTTTATCATGATTGGCCGTACCCCAGACGATCAATGGAACATCAATAGCATCGGCTACCTTCTTAACAACAGCGGCGGCTTCATCAGCCCCTCGGTCAAGTCCGTTGGGGTCAGTGCTAATCAACTGAAGAGCAATCAGCTCAGCCCCATAATCGTCTATGCATTTCTTCGCCCAGGCAACGGGGTCATCGGTCACACCGGCAAAGGGCTCTAAGGCAGCCTTAGGCCATCCACCAGGATGCATATCCCAGACCTCCATGGCTATTCTGGGTAAGCGAGGCATTTTCCCTTCAAACAGGTAGAAGGGGTATACCTCCTCTCCACCTACCGTAATAGCTTTATCTCCGGTGCCTAAAACTACATTTCTGACTTTCCCGGTGTATGATGTCTTAGGAATCTCAAATTTCATTACCTACCCTCCTTAACCTAGGCTGGTGTCTTCCTCTTTTCACTGCCGAACCAATCTTTGCTGAACCAGTATCTCTCACCGTTCTCTAAATACTTGAGCTTGTCCGCTCTAGTACCTAGCTTCTGCCTCCATCTGCCAAGCTCCTCACCCTCAGGCACACCATCTTCGTAGGTGTCACCTAGTAACTCAACCTCTTTCCCATACGCAACTGATTCCTTTTTCTGGACTTTGTACTCCATTCTTTCCTCCTAGCCTAGACTAAGCCAGCAGCAACCTTTGCTGCTTTTACCGTATTCATCATTAGCATAGTTATGGTCATCGGTCCCACTCCACCTGGCACTGGCGTAATCGCCTTGGCTTTTTCCTTGACCGCATCAAAGTCCACATCCCCACACAGGATACGCTTGCCGTCCGGCGTCTCGCCTATCTGGTTGACACCGACGTCGATGACCACTACTCCGTCTTTCACCATGTCAGCGGTTATAGCCTTGGGTTTGCCTGCCGCAACAATCAGTATGTCAGCTCTCCTGGTATGGAAGGCCATGTCCCGCGTTCCGGTATGACATACAGTGACCGTAGCATTGGCTCCTTCTTTCTTCTGCACCAGCATGTTGGCTATTGGCTTGCCCACGATATTACTTCTACCGACAACCACCACTTCCGCGCCGTCAATCTTGGTTCCAGACCTGATGAGGAGCTGCTGGATGCCGTGAGGCGTGCACGGGTAGTAGTCAGCTTCCCCGATCATCAGCTTGCCCACATTCACCGGATGAAAACCATCCACATCCTTCTTGTGGGAGCTGGACGAGGATACCGTGAATCTTAGGGTCTTTGTTCAATTTATTGATCAGGGCGAGTAGGTCTTTTTGACTGATATCCGCTGGCAAGTCATGTCTCTCCGAATAGATACCCAGAGCCTGAGAAGTCTTCTCTTTCTGCCCAACATATACCTGCGAAGCCGGGTCCGCACCCACCAGAACGGTAACCAGTCCAGGAACAAGGTTGTGTTTCTTTTTCAGCTCAGCGATTTCCTTTTT
>CAZYLE010000036.1:5950-9756 GCA_964648675.1 uncultured Dehalococcoidales bacterium | reverse complement strand
GATTCCCCCAGCCCTAACTAAGAATCTTTGCCATCAACCCATTAACCGCCATCACTGCTTTTGAGTTGTCAGGCAGGTCGAGCAGTGGCTTTTGCTTTATATCATAATCACGCAATTCTTCATCCCACGGGATGATAGCTGTTGGCTCGATTTCCAGCCTAGCCAGCTCCTCGGTGATGAAAGGGTCCAGTGCTGAAGGGACAAAACTAATTACTACCGCCTGCTTATGCACTATCAATTTGAGTTGAGAGACGATTTCTTTTATCCGAGCAACAGTCCGAACACCCTTTATAGAATGGTCAGAGATTAACAAGAACGCATTAATATTCTGAGTGGTCCTCCGCGATAGGTGCTCCATCCCTGCCTCATTGTCCATAACGGTGTATTTATAGTTCGTAGCCAGGGTATCGGCAAATTTCCTCAAGATAAGGTTGGGGTAACAGTAGCATTCCGGACCCTCACCACGCCCCATTGTCAAAAGGTCAATCTGCTTGGTTTCAACCAATACCTCATTCAGTTTATACTCCAGATAAGCCTCCTTGGTGAATCCAGGTGGGATACTTATTTTATCCCTTTGAAATTCATCCAGCATCAAGCCGACTGTCTTTCCAACATCGATCCCAAGACTATCACCAAGGTTGGAATTAGGGTCAGCATCAATCGCCAGGACCGGCCCCTTACCATTCTTGATCAAATAGCGAATTACTAGGCTGGCAATAGACGTCTTTCCACTGCCGCCCTTTCCAGCTACAGCAATGCTGAAACTCAAACAGTGACCTCCGTTCTCATCGAGAAACCACTAAAACAGCCCGGTTACCTTTCCCGTTTTCACATCTACATCGACTTTTCTAAAGGCAGGATCCGATGAGGTCCCTGGCATCAGGCTGATAGTTCCGGCGCAAGGACAGAGAAACTTCGATCCGGAATAAATTAAAACATCTCGGATGGGCAAAGTCCACCCCTTGGGAGTACCCTTGATAGATGGATCGTGGGTGAGACTCAGGTGGGTCTTCACCATCATAGTGGCGTAATCATCATATTTTGTGTCGGACTCAAGCTGCTTGGCCTTGGCCTCAGCGTCAGCGGTCCAAGATACTCCGTCAGCGCCGTAAACTAGTTTTGCAATCTTATCGACCCGCTGCCGCAGTTTCATTTCCAATGGGTAGAGGAACTTGAATTCGCTCTCCTGCTCGCATGCTTCCATCACTACGTCAGCCAGTTCCAGGGCACCATCGCCACCGTCGGCCCAATGGCTGGCCACAGCGCAGCGCGCCCCGGCTTCCTCGGCTACCTTTCGTACCATGGCGATCTCATCCTTGGTGTCGGTGTGGAAGGAATTGATGCACACCACCGGATTGATGCCGGAAGCCCTGATGACATTGATGTGGTGCACCATGTTGGGCAGTCCCTTTTCCAGTAGAGCCAGGTTCTCCTTGGCATAATCTTCAGGCAGGGGAATGCCGGCAACTACCTTGGGACCGCCGCCGTGCATCTTCAACGCTCTAATAGTGGTAGTGAGAACCGAGACATGCGGCTTAAGACCGCTCAAGCGGCACTTGACGTTCCAGAACTTCTCGAAACCGATATCTGCAGCGAAGCCGCTCTCGGTTACATGGTAATCAAACATCTTCAAGCCGATGCGGTCGGCAATGATGGATGATTGACCCACGGCGATATTGGCAAAGGGGCCAGCATGCACCATACACGGCTGATACTCCACCGTGCAACACAGGGTGGGATTGATGGTATTGCGCATCCAGGCGGTCATGGCGCCGCCCACCTCCAAATCACCTGTGGTAATGATATTGCCTCTCTTATCAAATGCCAAGGTGATCTGATCCATCCTTTCCCGAAGGTCTGCTAAATCCCTTACAATGGAAAGCATGGCCATGAGCTCAGAACTCACCGCGATGCCGAACTTGGACTGCATGGTGAAGCCATCCATACGCCCGCCGAGGCCGATGACGATGCTGCGCAGGCTCTGGGCACAGAAGTCCATAATCCAGCCCATCTCCACCCTGGTGGGGTCGATGTCCAGGCGGGGCATCTTGGTGAGCCGGGCTAATTGCTCGTCATTGTAGTTGCGCTCATGCATCATCCTCGAGGTAAGAGCTACCATGGCCAGGTTGTGGGCATTCATAATATCGTTGATATCCCCCGTAAGCCCCATAGAAAACTCAGTCATCGGGATGAGCAGCGCATTGCCCCCACCGGCAGCAGTCCCCTTGATATTCATGGTGGGCCCGCCCGAGGGCTGGCGTATGCATCCGCCGACATTCTTCCCTCGCTTGCCCAGCCCCTCGATGAGGCCCATAGTGGTTGTTGTCTTTCCCTCACCCAGAGGCGTGGGGGTTATGGCGGTTACCTCAATATATTTGCCGTTTGGTTTGTCCTTTAGGCGCTCAATTATCTTCAGGAAGTCGAGACGACATATTTTCGCGAACGGTATGATCTCATCTTTCTCCAGACTTAGCCTTTCCCGCCATTCATCAGGGCTAGGCATGTTCGCCTCAGCTGCCTCTGCAATCTGCCAGTCCTTCATCTTTACCGCATCGTATGCCACAAAAACCTCCTTCTTTGAACTACTTTAGGAACTCCCTATTCGGACCTTTATCTTCATGTCCTATGGTTCGTGCCTTCATACCTCCTTTATTCCGTCAACTTGTCATATGAGCAGTTGAAAATATAGCCTGGTAAATATTTCTTACTTCATCAGTAATCCGCTGGCTCGAATCAATGAGGGAAAGATTACCGAGGTCGGCGTCAACCAATGCCTGGTCATATGGAATGAAACCGAGAAAATCAAAGCCAGGGAGGCTAGATATTATAAACTCCTTGTCTGATTGGCTACGAATCTTGTTTCCCACCACGGCAAGGTTTTGTAAACCAATGTCTTTCGCCAGTTCAGCGATTCTATAGGCTGTTTCAATGCTTCGTCTGCCCGGTTCTACCACTATGATCAGCTTATCCACCACCTTCGCTGTTCCCCGGGCTAGATGCTCTATTCCAGCCTCCATATCTAGAATAACCACCTCATTCCTTGCCAGAAGCAGGTGGGCGAGCAAGGCCTGCAGGAGGGCTCCTTCGGGACAATAGCAACCGGTACCACCCCTTTTTATCCGCCCCATTACCATTAGCTTAATTCCTTTATGTTCTAAGGAGTAGTTCTCCGGTAGGTCATCAACCTTGGGATTTAGCTTGAAGAAGGGGGCGCTTTGACCCGGTTTAGCCCCTGTTCTTTCTTCTATGAGCTCGGTCATCTCAGATATGGGCATTACCTTATCCGGGTTGGGGAACCCGAGGGTAGCTGCCAGATTAGCGTCGGGATCAGCATCTATGGCTATTACAGAGTAGCCATCAGCCGCAAATGTTTGAGCAAGGCGAGAAGCTAACAAGGTCTTCCCAACACCGCCTTTTCCGCTGATTGCAATCTTCATTAGCACCTGCCGCGCAAAAAAAAGCTGAGACTTGTGAAAAAACACCAGCCCTCAGCTAATCTTTAGGCTAACCTTAGTATGAACTACTAGGAGCACTTCAGTCAATAGTATATCACAAGCAAAATTTGAAAGTCAACACGCACGGCTGTCTTGTGTCGAAACTGCACCGCCTTTCGTATGATTTCGCAAATAACGAAAAAATCGTACAGACCATTGCCGGCAACCCTCGGTTGACTTTCGTTAGAAATCCGATGTAATCTTATTCATAAGATCCGGAATATTGATATGTAGCAGTGTGGTGCGACAACATGGCCCATCTTCTGGAAGTCACCCAGCAATAAACACAACATTGACGAATTCCCTTACATT
>CAZYLE010000036.1:2956-5940 GCA_964648675.1 uncultured Dehalococcoidales bacterium | reverse complement strand
TACATTGTTGGTGAATTGTCAACTAAGCGATGTTCCAGTGGGCTAGAGCAGGAGCGAGACTTGGAAAGGATAAAGCTGTTCTTCGACCCCAGCAGCATAGCTTTGATTGGAGCCACCGATAGAGACAGGGCGGTAGGCAAAGTGGCCTTAGAGAACCTGCTGCTGACCAAGGACAAGCTAAAGATATATCCAATTAACCCCAACAGGGACAAGGTCTTCGATTTGACATGCTACCCTAATGTAAGCTCCCTAGATGAGCCCCCCGACCTAGCTGTCATCATCACGCCCGCCGAAACCGTTCCTGATTTGGTCGAGGAATGTGGGAAAGCCGGCATAAAAGCCATCATTATTATCTCGGCTGGTTTCAAGGAAATCGGCGCTGAGGGGCAAGCGCGCGAGGATAGAATAGCAGGCATAGCCAGGAAATACAACATTAGAATAATAGGCCCCAACTGCATGGGCATCATAAGACCCAGTGCCAATCTGAACACCACATTCACCAGAAGAATGCCAAAACCAGGATATGTAGCCTTCCTTTCACAGAGCGGAGCCCTTGGTTCTGGAGTCCTCGACTGGGCTATCAGCAAGAACATAGGCTTTAGCGCCGTCGTTTCACTGGGGTCCATGCTTGATGTGGATTTCGGAGACTTGATAGATTTCTTCGGCGAGGACCCTGAAACCAAGAGCATAATAATATACCTAGAATACATAGGTAATGCCAAGAAATTCCTTAGTGCGGCCAGGGGGTTTGCCAGAACAAAGCCAATTATCGTGCTCAAGCCAGGGAAGTTCCAGGAGAGCGCAAAGGCGGCCAAGTCACATACCGGGGCAATAGTGGGAGACGATTCATACTACGATGCCATCTTTCGCCGAGCGGGCGCTGTCAGAGTGGAGGAGATCGAAGACCTCTTCAACTGTGCCTCCATATTGAATACCGCGCGGCTGCCCAAAGCCCCCAACCTAGCCATAATAACCAATGCCGGCGGACCAGCGGTGCTCGCTACCGATACACTACTCAGCAGAGGCGGAAGATTAGCCCAGCTCAGTACAGAGACCCTTGTCAAACTAGGTGAATTCCTACCACCAAACTGGAGCAAGTCCAATCCGGTGGACATTCTCGGAGATGCCGACCCCCAAAGCTACGTAAAAACCATTGAGTTAGTGAACAAAGATCCAGAAGTGAACGGCGTACTTATCATATACACACCCCAGGGAGGGGCCAGCCCTACCGAAACAGCAAAGGCCATCACCGAATACGTGAAGAAAGCCAGGAAACCCACTCTTGTCGCATTGATAGGCAACGCAGAGGTCGCCAAGGCCAGGCAACTGCTCTATGAAAGCGAGATCCCCACATATGAATTTCCCGAAGATGCGATTAGAACGTACCTCTACATGTACGAATATGCCCGCAACCTGGAGATCCTGTATCAAACTCCTGAGGAGTTGCCTATAGATATGGGAGCCCCAAAGAACCACCTAAAAACCCTAATCCGCAAGGCAGTGTCAGATGGCAGAACGCTCTTAAGCGGTGAGGATTCCAGGAAGTTCCTGACAACATATCGAATCGGCTCCGTAAGCCCGCGCCTGGCCAAGAACGACAAGGATGTCGACAGGATAGCGCAAGAGATTGGATACCCATTGGCGATGAAGATATCTTCCCCCGACATAGTTCACAAGTCGGATGTCGGCGGGGTGATATTGAACATTCACTCGTCTGACGAAGCAAAAAAGGCGTTCACCGATATCGTCGAAAACGTCAAGGGACACAGACCCGATGCACAAATCGACGGCGTGAGCGTGCAGCAGATGATAACAGACTACGACTACGAACTTATCGTAGGCAGCAAGAAGGATCCCGGCTTTGGCCCGGTGATCGTGTTCGGCCTCGGAGGAGTAGAGGCGGAGTTCTTTAAGGACGTAGCCGTAGCGTTGCCGCCGCTCAATCAGGTACTGGCGAGAAGACTACTCGAGCAAACCAAGATATACCGGCTCCTCTCCGAAGGATTCAGGACCAAACCACCGGCCAACCTGCGGCTATTGGATGAGACGCTGGTCAAGATCTCCAACCTAGTGATCGATTTTCCAGAGATAAAGGAGATCGATATCAATCCGCTGGTCGTAACCAGCAGCGCCACCATCGCCCTGGACTCACGCCTGGTGCTCGATGAAGAGGCGGTACGAAAAGCGGTACAGGAATATGCTCACTTGATAATAACTCCCTACCCAACCAGATACGTACAGCCCTGGACAACCAAGGATGGACGGACGGTGCTGCTTAGACCAATCAGGCCCGAAGACGAACCACTCGAAAGAGAGCTCATCGCTGGCTTGTCGCCAGACTCAATGAGGTTCAGGTTCTTCTACATCATCAAAGAGATAACTCACGACATGCTTACCAGGTTCTGCAACATAGACTACGACCGTGAAATGGCCATCATTGCGGAATATACCTCGGATGGTAAAAGGAGAAACGTGGGAGTCGGAAGACTGATGGTGCAGCCCGGTGGAGAGACGGGTGAATTCGCCACTTTGGTGGCCGACGATTTCCAGAACAACGGGCTGGGGCTGAAGCTGTCCGACATGTTGATCGGTATAGCGCAGGAGAAAGGGCTGAAAAGTATCTACGGAATCGTGCTCAATGACAATACGAAGATGCTAAACCTGACTAAAAGGCTTGGCTTCACCGTGGATAGGCTTGAGGGAGGAGAGAGCAGAGTGACCTTGGAGCTATAGCCAAGGCTGCACCGCGTGCTGTCACCGCCAGGCCCCCTCTGCAATGTCCCCATGTCCACCGCAGCCAGCCACAAGACATGCCATTAAGAATAAAACCAGTAAACACGGAATGACCAGCCTTTTCATTATTTTCGCTCCATTCGCTTTGCCTCTCTTAGCATCCCAGCAACTGTTATCTCACGTAATGCCCACCTAGACTTCCGTTTCTATGCCGCCGGTGGATGCCCAGCACCCGAACCGCTGCTATATGC
>CAZYLE010000036.1:1652-2946 GCA_964648675.1 uncultured Dehalococcoidales bacterium | reverse complement strand
GCATATCGAGAACTGTACCAGACATCGGGCACTTTTATCAACTGCGGGTCTAACTTCCTGTTTCCAATAATGTGGGCTTCAAAAGGCACTCTACATGGTGGAACCTGACATGACAAAGAGAGTATATTGTCAATCAGCGATCCACCCTTGAACGACCAAATTTCCTTTACGGTCACTAGCGTTAATCTCAGCCTTTCCGACCGTTATAATATGAAATAGAAGAAGGAGGTAAGATTACAACCCCCAACATGGGTAGATTTTGTCTTTTACACTCTATTATCTTATAATCTACGCAACAGTAAGGAATAACCCCAATACTAGCTAGACAGATTTATGCTTAACGGGTGAAAAAGCGTATGAGTAAGAAAAGCGCAGCAAGATACAACAGCCAGGAGATCGAGCGAAAGTGGCAGGAAAGGTGGGCCCAAGACCACCTCTATGATGTCAGCGAAGACGACCCCCGCCCCAAGCGCTATGAACTCACCATGTTTCCCTACACCTCGGGAGACCTTCACATCGGCCACTGGTATGCTATGGCACCATCCGATGTCCACGCCCGCTTCACGAGGATGAAAGGCTACAACGTGCTTCACCCCATGGGCTTCGACGCCTTCGGCCTTCCTGCGGAGAATGCCGCCATCAAACGCGGCATCCACCCTTATACGTGGACGATGGGGAACATTGAGATGATGAGGCGGCAACTCAAGAGCATGGGCGCCATTTATGACTGGAGGCGCGAGGTAATAACCTGCACCCCCGATTACTACAAATGGACACAATGGTTCTTCCTCAAACTCTATGAGGCCGGCCTTGCCCACCGTGCTAAGGCGCCGGTGAACTGGTGCCCCAACTGCCAGACCGTACTCGCCAATGAGCAGGTGGTGGGCGAAGGGCTATGTGAGCGCTGCGGCACAGCGGTAACCAGAAAAGACCTGGAGCAGTGGTTCTTCCGCATCACCAACTACGCCGAGGAACTCCTCGACTTCAGCCACATCGAATGGCCCGAGAGAATACAAATCATGCAAAGGAACTGGATCGGTAAAAGCAAGGGGGTGGAGATCTCATTTGAGCTTGACGAGGGCGGTGAGTTCAGCGTTTTCACCACCCGCCCAGACACTATTTATGGTGTCACATTTGTGGTGTTCGCCCCGGAGCACCCGCTGGTGGAGAAGCTCACCACAGCGGAACATAAGGAGGAGGTGACACGCTATATCGAGCAGGCGCGAAGGCAATCGGAGATTGAACGATCATCCACCGAGCGGGATAAGAGCGGCGTCTTTACTGGTTCCTATGC
>CAZYLE010000036.1:0-1642 GCA_964648675.1 uncultured Dehalococcoidales bacterium | reverse complement strand
CCACCAACAAGCTAAATGGCGAGCGGGTGCCCATCTGGATTGCCGATTATGTTCTGATGACCTACGGCACCGGGGCAGTTATGGCAGTGCCAGCTCACGATCAGCGTGATTTCGAATTCGCCCAGCGCTTCGGACTTCCCATAAAGGTGGTCATCGCCCCGCATGATTGGAACGGAGATGATTTCACCGAGGCCTGGGTTGAGCCAGGTACCATGGTCAATTCGGCTCAGTTCAATGGCATGCCCAGCGAAGAAGGTATAGAAGCCATCGCCGACTATATGGAGGAGACGGGCTATGGAAAGCGGAAAACGACATACCGCCTTCGCGACTGGCTTATCTCCAGACAGCGATACTGGGGTGCCCCCATCCCCATGGTCTATTGCGACAAGTGTGGCATTGTACCAGTGCCCGAGAAGGACTTGCCGGTGCTGCTGCCAGAGGATGCTGAGTTTAGACCTACAGGGGAATCCCCCCTCACATACTGCGATTCTTTCGTTAATACGTCATGCCCAAACTGCGGTGCCCCAGCGAGGCGCGAGACCGATACCATGGACACGTTCATGTGCTCATCGTGGTACTTCCTGCGCTACAGCAGCCTCGACAGCACGGAGGCAGCGTTCGATGTGGACAAGCTAAGGTACTGGCTGCCGGTAGACCAATACACCGGCGGGGCCGAGCATGCCACCATGCACCTCCTCTACTCCCGCTTCTTCATTAAAGCGCTTCGTGACATGGGGATTGTAGATTTCAACGAGCCCTTCATCCGGCTTTTCAACCAGGGAGTTATTGTCATTGAAAGGCAGAAGATGAGCAAGTCCAAGGGCAGAGTGATTAACCCCGATGAATATGTCGCCGAGCTGGGCGCTGATGCAGTGCGTGCCTATCTGATGTTTATCGGGCCCTGGGAGCAGGGGGGGGAATGGGACGACAGAGGTATCAAGGGCATAGCCCGCTGGCTGAATAGAGTGTGGGATTTGGTACTGACGGGCTATTCCCCGGAGAAGCCACAAGCAATTGATACAAAAAATCTACGCCGCATCACTCATAAGACCATCAAGAAGGTCACCGCAGACCTGGAGAGGTTCCGTTTCAATACCATGATCTCCACCTTGATGGAGCTAACCAACTACCTGGGAAAGGTGCGAGAGGGAAAAACAGTGGAAAAAGCCGCCTGGCAGGAAGCCATCGATAGCCTGCTTCTGCTCCTTGCTCCCACCGCCCCCCATTTTGCCGAGGAGCTTTGGACGAGGACCGGCCACCCATATAGCATCCACAACCAGCCTTTCCCCGAGTGGGATGCCGAGCTTGCCGCCGAGGAGGAGTTCACCTTAGTGATTCAGGTAAATGGTAAGCTCCGCGATCGGGTTTTGGCGCCTGTCACCATCACCGAGGAGGAGGCCCGTGAGCTGGCGCTCAGACGGGAACGGATAAAATCTTACCTTAACGATAGGAAAATTATCAGGGTCATCTATGTGCCACGGAGATTGGTAAACATCGTAGCAACTGACCTCGTCCAGAAAGATAAGTGACATATTATTATCATTGCGAGACTTGTCTGGAGCATAGTGAGAGTACAAATTCTCCCTCACCCTAACCCTCTCCCATCAAGGGAGAGGGAATAGTATAGGTGGGAGTCCAGAGG
>CAZYLE010000035.1:0-12056 GCA_964648675.1 uncultured Dehalococcoidales bacterium | reverse complement strand
GAAATCGACACCGCAGGCTTGAGCCACGCACTTGAAGACACACTCGGGCGCCTGGCCGAGGAGTATCGAGTGGCCCCTGAGAATGTGCAAGCACTCAAAAGCTTCGACGGCGTCGTGGACATGGCGGGCTCAGCGCCCTTCGAGGTAGAATACAGAAAGGCCCAGAACGTCTACTACGACGTCCTGCAGACGACCTATCCCAAGCTTCATAAGAAGGCTGAGCAGGGCAACACAGAGGCCCGGAGCTGGGTCGACTGCTTCACGGCACTCGGCAAGAAACTCCTGGTCCGGGTTGATTGATGGCCGACATCAGAGTCCCCACTGCCACCTATCGTGTCCAGTTTAATCCCCAATTCGGCTTCGACGACGCAAGGACATTGATACCGTACCTCCGCGAACTCGGCATCAGCGACCTCTATTGCTCTCCCATTCTCCAGGCCAGATATGGCAGCCCACACGGCTACGATGTGACAGATGCCCTTGCACTGAATCGAGAGCTCGGCACCGAGGAGCAATTCGAAGAACTGACGAACGAGCTGCGGCGGTGCGGAATGGGACTGCTCCTGGACATAGTCCCCAACCACATGGCGGCCTCTCCACAGAACCTGTGGTGGATGGATGTCTTGGAGAACGGTCCCAGTTCCTGCTTTGCCCCCTATTTCGACATCGACTGGAGCCTGAGTTACGAGAATGGGACGTTGGAGGGCAAAGTGCTGCTCCCCATCCTGGCAACGCCGTTTGAGGAGGTAGTGGAGGAAGGTCACTTCAGATTGGGCCTCGACGATGGTGGCCTGTTCGTGGACTGCAACGGGATCAGGCTACCGCTCGACCCCACGTCATACGGCACAGTTCTTGGCTACCGCCTGGACACGTTGAGACACAGCGTAGATGGGGCTGACAAAGGGCTGCGCGAACTTACACATCTTCTCGACGTTCTGGAGCAACTACCTCCCCGAACCACAACCACCCCGGAGAGGGTCCAAGCCAGATACCAGAGCAGCCATGCTATTAAGGCCAGGCTCTGGCGGCTCTATCAGTCTTACCCCCAAGTCAAGAGCCTCGTCGATAACAACCTAGGGGCGTTCAACCACATGCGGCGAGACGCACAGGGTCGCCTGCTCATGGAGCAACTCCTGGGTGAGCAGGCATACCAGCTTGAGTTCTGGCGGACCGGCGTCGCGAGAATCAACTACCGCCGCTTCTTCGACATCAGCGACCTGGTCGGGGTCAGGGTAGAGGAGGACGGGGTTCTTGAGGCAACTCATGCCCGCATCTTCCAAATGGTCTGGAGTGGTCAAGTCACTGGTCTGCGAGTTGACCATATCGATGGCCTGCTTGAGCCTCAGGCCTACTTGCACCGGCTTCAGGCTGGCGCTGGACAGGGGAATTCGAGGGAGCGGGCTGGAAAGGCCATCTACGTTGTTGTGGAGAAAATCCTGGGAGCCGATGAGAACCTGCCGCAGGAATGGGCGGTATGCGGCACGACCGGGTACGAGTTCCTAGACGCGGTCAATGGTGTATTCGTGGATGCGCCAGGCTACAATAGCCTGCGCACCACATACGAGAGTTTCACCGGCTGTGAGTCGCGCTTGGCAGACGTGGCCTACGAACAGAAGAAGAAGGTCATCGAGCAGCTGTTTGTGGCTGAGCTGGCCCGGCTAGCGCGGAGGCTCCGCGCACTAGCACAGCAAGACGAACAGGCCGGTGACCTCAACCAGGATGAACTGATGCGGGCGATACTGGAGGTGACTGCCTGCTGTCCGGTGTACCGAACCTATGTACGGGACTTCGACATCACCGCGCGTGACCGCAACTACATCGCACGTTCTCTCGAAGACGCGAAGAGGCGAAGCAAAGGTGCGTGTACTTGCGGTCTTCGCTTCCTCGGCCGCGTCCTTATTCTCGATTTCCCACCGTCATTGCCGCAGCATGGAAAGAGCGCCTGGCTTCAATTCGTGATGCAATGGCAGCAGTTCACCGGACCGGCTATGGCGAAGGGGCTCGAAGATACTGCACTCTATACCTACAATGCACTGCTGTCGCTCAATGAGGTAGGGTCTCACCCCGAGGCGATCGGTTCCTGCGTGTCGGCGTTTCACCGTCACAATCAGTCGAGACTACGTAGGTGGCGCCACGCCCTAAGCGCCACATCCACACACGACACCAAGCGCAGCGAAGACGTGCGCGCCAGGATTAATGTGCTTTCCGAACTCCACGATGAGTGGTCGAAAAGGCTGAAGCGATGGAGCGACTGGAATCGACCACGGAAACAACTCGTCGATGGCAGGCTGGTTCCAGACTCGAACGAGGAAATTCACCTGTATCAGACGTTGCTCGGAGCGTGGCCACTTCAACAGTCGGAGGTGGCCGAGTTCAAGCAGCGAGTACTGGCCTATGTGGTCAAGGCAGCGCGAGAAGCCAAGAACAACACGAGCTGGACCTGTGTTAACGAAGCCTATGAGGCCGCGCTCACAGGTTTCGTGGAAGCCATACTAGGGGAGGATGGCTCCAGAGACTTTCTCCCAGACTTCGTCAAATTCCAGAAGAGAATTGCCTTCTACGGCATGCTGAATGCCCTGGCACAAGTTTTGCTCAAGATAGCGTCACCTGGAGTGCCTGACTTATATCAGGGTACGGAGCTGTGGGACTTCAGCCTGGTCGACCCGGACAACCGGCGGGCTGTCGATTTCACCAAGCGGCGCAACCTGCTGGACGATTTGAAGCGACGGGAACGCGAAGACACCACCCACCTGGTAGAGGAGCTGTTGCACAAGTGGGACGATGGCCGGGTCAAGCTGTATCTGACCTACAGGGCGCTATGCTTCCGTCAGGCCAACACCGAGCTGTTTGCCCAAGGCGACTATCTGCCCGTTTATGCGTCTGGTGTACGGGCGGAGAATGTCGTGGCATTTGCGCGTCGCATGGGCAGTGAGTGGGGCCTTGTGGCTGTGCCAAGACTGTCTACACGCTTGGTGCCGGTGGGCGGGTTGCCGTTGGGGTCAGAGGTGTGGGGGAGTGATCACCTATTTCTTCCGGTGGACGCCCCAAGTCGGTGGCGCAACATTGTCACTGGTGAGGCCATTCAATGTCAAACCGCTACCACGCGGCTGCCGCTCTCCGCAGTGTTTCGCATGTTTCCAGTCGCTCTCTTATCTAGCGGCATCACAGGAGATAGTCACCCCCTGATGTAGCCTTTGCTCCAACTCGCTATTGCCTCTCAGAGATCGGTTCCTTCGGGGTCACCAGACTCTTGGTGCGCCTGCTTCTCTTCCTGCCGCTGAGCACTGTCAGGAGTTGCCCAACGTCGGCATCTGTCACATCTTCTCTCAGCGGTACGTCCGGGTGTACGGTATAGTGATTCCGCCTCCCGGCCCTGCGCTTGGTGATATAGCCCTCATTTTCTAGATCCCTCACGATCTTATGGGTGGCTCTCTCAGTGATGCCGACGGCATCTCCGATTTCCCTCACCGTGCTGTGCCGACGCTGGAAAATGACCGTCAGCACCAGACCGTGGTTCGTGAGGAAAGCCCACTCAGGCATTACTCCACCTCCTCAATCCACTGTAACACAGGCTTGACAAAGCTCCATAAATATGCATAATCATACATGAAAGGTAGTTCATGTCACACTGAGAATGCACTACATTTCCTGATACAGCTCTCATGAATCTCGGTGCACAAATTGTTGCACATCTGTTGGGCGTTGTCAAGCCCCCACCCCAGATCTCGGTGAACTGCATTAAATGCGAACACAGGAGCGATCCAAAATTGAGGCAGAAGAGAATCACGCCTGAGAACACAGTGTTTGTTATCCTCTCTTTTGAGGGGCTGGACGGCTATTCCCTGGCAGGCGGTCTCGGCGTCAGGGTCAATCATCTGTCAACCACTCTGGCGAAAATGGGTTTCCCAACGCATCTGTTCTTTGTTGGCGACCCCCATCTCCCGGGTGAGCAACGGCAATGCAGAAAGAAGCTGGTACTGCATCGATGGTGTCAGTGGATTAGCGAGTACTACCCCGACGGAGTATACCACGGCGAGGAGGACAAGGTCCGTGACTTCAACCAGTCCATCCCGCCTTTTGTCACGGAACGGATAGTGAAGCCCACTGTTGATTCCGGCAAGTTGGTGGTGGTTCTTGGCGAGGAATGGCATACCGCAGAGGCAATGTGCCGGCTCAGCGATACTCTTCATTGGGCCGGCCTACGCGACAGGGTGTTGATGTTCTGGAACGCCAACAACACGTTCTCCTTCCATCGCATCGACTGGGGGAGACTCAGCTACGCCACTACGATAACTACGGTAAGCCGCTACATGAAGCATCTCATGCGCGGGATGGGGGTCAACCCACTGGTCATTCCCAACGGCATACCAAAGAGCCTGCTGGAGAGGGTTGACCTGAAGGAAGTGAGGGAGATCCGCCAAGCACTGAATGCCGACTTGCTCATGTGCAAGGTGGCGCGGTGGGACCCTGACAAGTGCTGGAATGAAGCTGTGGCTGCCACGGCACAGCTCAAATGGAAGGGGCTCAATCCAACGCTCCTCGCCAGAGGCGGCATTGAAAGCCACGGCCAGGAAGTGCTCTCCAAGGCGCGCTCATTGGGGCTCTCGGTGAAGGAGGCGACAACAAAACGTGGTTCGCCACAAGGCTATCTCGCCGCGTTGCAGGATCCGACCCCCGCCGATGTAATCGACATTCGATTCCATATGCCCCAGGAGTTCCTGCGGCTGCTTTATCGGGCGTCAGACTGTGTGCTGGCCAACAGCGGGCACGAGCCTTTCGGTCTGGTCGGCTTGGAAGCAATGGCTGCAGGGGGAATCGTCTTTGCTGGGTGCACCGGCGAGGACTACGCTATCCCATTCGTGAATGCCTTTGTTCTGGAGACGGCCGACCCCGAGGAGATCGTGGGGTACATCATGTACCTGCGTGAGTATCCCGAAGAAGTGGCAAGAATGCGCAAGGCGGCAAGGAGAACCGCACGCCTGTTCACCTGGGAGGCGGCAACACAGAACCTGATAGGCAGGGTGGAGAACCAGGCTCGTATGCAGCGGATTCTGCGTGGCAAGCCTGTTACCGAAGAGTCGCCATTCGTTGTGCCTCAATTGACCGATATAGTGGCCGCCATCACCAAGGACATCGCCGCGGACGACCGGGGCATTGGTGACGTACTTCCTCAGGTGAGGAAGCGTGAAATGGCTGCAAGTGGCCTGAGAGGCCAGAGAGACTGACAAGACAGGGGGTGGAGTAATGGCACGGATTCTGAAAGAGGATGCGGAGCGGCTGCTGGGCGACGTGCCCCAGGAGAAGGCATTCTGGTGTTGTGATAACCGTATATTGAAGAACATAAACGAACTGGGCGAGGCCCTGACCAGTATGACCGATGAGACCTTCGCCTATCACTCGAATGCCGAGAAGAGTGATTTTAGCAACTGGGTGAACGACGTGATAGGGGATGTCAAGCTGGCACGGGACCTGGCGAAGTCCTCAAGCAGGGCTCAGGCAGCGAGGAGAGTAGCTGAGCGGGTGGACTTCCTTTCCGCAAAGCTGGCCTGACGGAGAACGGAGCGCCAATAGTGGCAGCCACCGGAGAGCTCCGCCTGATATAGTGAGATGTCATAGACCGGGTTCATTGCGACGGGTGCGGCGCGTACCACCTACCAGCGCCGAGCGGCCGTCTCGTTTCATATGCTGCCCCGAGTGAGACAGGGCAGGGAGGCTACAGATCGATGAACATACTTCTGGCCGTCGACGGGTCGGCATACTCAACGTGGGCCGCGAAGACCTTGACAATGCTCCAGTTGGCCCCTGAGAGCGTGGTAACCGTGTTCAGCGTGGTCCCGGAGCATACCTTTCTGGGAGGGTTAACTCTCGACACGCTGACCAGCGGCGCGGCGGCAAAGAACAGGGAAAAGACCAAAAAGGCACAGGAACAGAGGGCGAATGAGTTGGTACAGAGCGCAGTCGGTGTCCTCGAAGCAGCCAGCATCAAAGCAGAGGGAACTATCGCTCGCGGGAAACCGGCCGAGGAAATCATACGAAAGGCGGACAAAACAAAGGCCGACCTGGTGGTGCTCGGCGCAAAGGGAATTGGCAACAATGAGCGCTTCGCACTGGGGACAACGGCTCATAAGGTAATGAAATATGCTGGGTGTAGCGTGTTGCTGGCGCGGAAGCGGGTGAATTCGCTGGACCGCGTGCTTCTCGCTACCGACGGCTCCAAGTACTCAGATGCAGCGTCGCAGTTCCTTCTCGATCTGGCGCTGCCTGGTGACTGTGAGATCCTTGTCATCACCGTGCTTCAGTCACATATCGCCACATGGATGAAGATGCCTGCGCTGGACTTTGAGACGAACCAGAAGATCCTGGCGGAACTCCAGAAGGCAGAAGAGGAGGAGGCAAGCGGCCTGGTTGACAAGGCCAAGAAAATATTCAAAAAGCGCAGATACCGGGTTTCGTCTATGGTTCGCAAGGGCGAACCGGCTGATGAGATCCTGGCAATAGCGTCAGTCCTTAATCCCAATATCATTGTACTCGGAGCGAGGGGCCTGACAGGGATAGAGAGATTCCTTCTGGGCGGAGTTGCCCAGCGAGTGGCTCGATACGCCAAGCACTCGGTGCTCGTGGTGAGACAGCGTTAGCGGAGTCCGCCGCGGGCGTGTTCACGAGTCTGCGTAGGAGAATTACATGCAGAGCAGTATTCGTACGAAGGGGGATCAGACCTACTACGCCGGACAGTGGGCTCATATTGGAGTCTACCGTTGCCTTGATCCGTGCCCATCCTCGGAAAGAATAGTAGTGCTCACTGAGGACGGGTTCCTGCCCGATCCCACCCACGGATGGGTAGCCCGATTCAAGCGGATGCGAGGTAGAAAAGCCGAGCGATTGCTTGATGCTATGCTTTCGCGTCAGAACCGACTGGTTAGCGGTGAACCTGCTTAGACTAAAAACCCAGTAGCGGGTTGCCGGTGCGCAGTCACGTCACCTAGCCCGCTGTGGAAGATGGGGTCATTCCAGTATGAAGCGTGGTGAGAAAAATAGCCAACTGATACAAGAGAAAGGGGATGACCGAGGGTGAAGAAGCCCGTCAAGAAGACGACCTCCAAGAACTAAGCAGTCGGAGACTGAGATTTAACGCAGCCTCCCCAGCTACAGGGGAGGCTGCTTCATGCAGTCGATGGCGGTGCGGCGGGCGGTTAGCTATGCAACGTCAGCGGTGTTCCACTGCTGATAGGGTTTCCAAGGGATATCCAATTGCTGGTAGACTATTCTCGTATTACGGCTTGTGGTGATAGCATCTGCCATAATAGAATTGATTCGGTTGGCACGTGATGAACCTGGCAACGGCAATCAGAGGGATCATCGTCCCCAAACCTACCATCTCCGATGAGGAGGTAGCCGGCGGGCTGCGCTGGCTCACCAGGGAGGGGGTTGTCTCCATGGGTTTTGGCAGCATCACCACGAGTGGATTCCTCGCTGCCTTTGCCCTGGTCCTCGGCGCCAACAACCTGCACATAGGTATCCTTGCCGCCCTACCGTTTCTGGGCCAGCTACTTCAACTGCCGACCATCGCTCTCGTTGAGAAACTGCGGAGACGCAAGGCAATCGCGCTGACCACCTGGCTTCTCGCCCAGTTGCTATGGCTGCCTATCGCCGTCATCCCCTTCTACATGGAGGTGCCCGGCGCTGGTGCGATTTCGGCACTCCTTGCAGTGATAGCCATCCGGAGTGCCCTGAACGGCGTGACCAACGGCGCATGGAACAGCTGGATCCGTGACCTGGTGCCCCAGCGGATATTGGGCAGCTTCTTCGCCAGACGTTTGCTGTTTGCCAGCGTGGCGGCGATGGTGTTCGGTCTGGCAGCAGCCCTGTTTGCCGACTACTGGGTGGCGCGTGCTGCGCCTGGCGCGGCTGCCTACGGCTACGCATACCCTCTGCTTGCTGGTGCTCTCATATTGGGGCTGGCCAGTCCACTGTTCATGGCAATGATGCCAGAGCCTTTGATGCAGCGTCCCGTGGGGGTGCAGCCATCGCTTCTCTCAACCATTGGCGCCCCTATCCGCGATGCGAACTACCGCCGACTGGTGTTTTTCCTCTTCCTGTGGGGGCTCGCTTTGAATCTGGCCATCCCATTCTTTGCCGTCTATATGCTGCAGCGTCTCGGTCTACCACTCTCCGCGGTCATTGGCTTCAGCATACTCAGCCAGGTCACCAACATCCTGTTTCTCCGCGTGTGGGGCCCGCTTGCTGACCGCTTGGGCATGAAGGCAGTCCTGACAGCGTGTGCATCTCTGTATCTACTGGTAATTCTCGGCTGGATTTTCACCGCCATGCCGGAGCGCTATTTCCTGACCATCCCTCTCCTGGTGGTACTCCACATCTTCGCCGGGATCGCCGCAGCCGGCGTTACCCTCACCGTTGGCACCATTGGAATGAAGCTGGCTCCTCAGGGTCAGGCCACTGCATATCTAGCGGTCGCTGGACTAGCCACCAATCTGGGCTACGGCCTCGGCCCGCTACTTGGTGGCCGCTTCGCCGACTTCTTCAGCGGTCGGCAACTCAGCATTACATTCACCTGGGTCGACCCCACTCACACTATACAGATGCCAGTCCTCTCTCTTACCGGTTTTGATTTCCTGTTCGGTGTCACTTTCCTCGTCGGCGTCATGACCCTCTATCTGCTGGCAACGGTCCGGGAGGAGGGTGAGGTGAGCCGTGACGTTTTGTTGGATGCTCTTATGTCACCAATGAGGCAGGTAACACGGCCGATGAGCACCACGCCAGGGCTCAATTTCCTTACCCAGTTCCCCTTCGGCTATTTGAGACGTGTGCCCTTGCCCGGCGTGGACATCGCGCTGGGCGTCACCACGCATCAGCTTGCCGAAGCGGCGCGGCTGGCCATTGTCGGAGCGGCTCGGGGCCGCAGGACGACGGCTCGGTTGGCCAAAGCCCTAGAAGGGGTGGTCAACGGGGCGTGGCGCAGCGCTGACCCGGACAGGATTCACCACAGTGCCGAGGTGGCACAGCACGCAGCCCGTGGAGCGATGCACGCCGCAGACCAGACGGAGCTCAGCGAAGGGCAGCTCGCCCGTCAGGCCGTGATTGGTGTAATGCGGGGTATGCGGCAACCCGGGGTGGACCCGAGGGACGTGCTGCGGGGAGCCGGCCAGGGCGTGGTCCAAGGCGCGAGTGAGACAGAAGCTGACGTCACGGTGGCTGTTGGGGCGGCCCTGAAGGCGGCCAGGCAGGAGGCCACCCAGTCTGACATATCTGGTGATGAGGCTGCCGTCAACCTGGCTCGAGGAGCTCTGGAAGCGGCTATCGCCATGGGACCTGTCGAAGTGGCCGAGGTTGAGGCATCTCTATCTGAAGAGGTGAACGAAAAGGCCATATCGATGACCGGCGAAGAGGAGGTCGATCACCCACCAGCCTCGGAGGAGGCGAGAGGTGCCGAATGAGTGTCTCTGCTGGACTGTTGTCGGAAGGCGTGAACGGGCCAAACGTCCGGCAGATTATCGTGATTCAATCCCTGAGTGTGCGCGCCGCTGGCATATACATCTGGGCGGTATACTCCTTGACCATGCGCCTGGCGCAGAAAGCCGGGACGATGGAGCGTATAGCCTCCTTGACCAGCTGAATCCAGCCGTGGGGGATGCCTCTGCGGTCTCTCTGGTAGTACAGCGGCACCACTTTTTCCTCCAGTAGCTCGTAGAGTGCCATCGCTTCCGTGGTTGACTTGTCCTGCAGAGACTCGCTCGGATGGTCGGCGATCATCCATCCATTGTGACCATTGTAGCCTTCGTACCACCAACCACCCGGAACACTCAGGTGAGGAACACCGTTTAGCGCCGCTTTCATTCCACTGGTCCCACAGGCTTCGGCTACGGGGACAGGGGTATTCAGCCAGAGGTCCACTCCCTGCGTCAAATAGTGGGCCAGGTGCATGTCGTAGTCCTCGACGAAGGAGATCCGACCTTGGAACCTGTGGTCCTTGGCGAGTGAGTACACCTTCTGAGTGAGGTACTTGGCTTCGAAATCGGCGGGGTGTGCCTTGCCGGCAAACACAATCTGCACCGGATGCACCGGATCGGTGACTATGCGCTCCAGTCGCTCGATGTCCTCAAAGACCATTGCCGCCCGTTTGTAGGCGGCAAAACGGCGGGCAAACCCTATTGTCAATACCTCGACATCGAGCAGGGTGCCCATCATTACCAACTGCTCGGCACTGAGATCGCCGTTGCGCCACGACTTCTGGGCACGCTCCAACATTGCGGCAATCAGTTTGCGTTTCAGGAACCGACGTACGTCCCAAAGCTCGTTGTCCGGGATGTCAAACACTTTTGCCCACAGCGCAGCTTCGTCGTGCCTCTCCAGCCAGCCTTCGCCCAAGTAGGCGTCGTAGAGGAAGCCAAGCTCAGGTGCAAGCCACGTCGGCACGTGGATGCCATTTGTCACGTGCCCGATTGGCACCTTGTCCTCCGCCACATCGGGCCAGAGCTGGGCCCACATGCAGCGTGCCAACGTGCCATGAAGCTGGCTCACCGCGCTGCGGTGGTCAGATAGCCTGAGGCCGAGCACGGTCATGTTGAAGCCTTGGTCAGCACTGCTACTGCACTGCGCCAAGTTCAGCAACTCGGCACGGCTGATGCCTAGAGACTCCCACCAACTATGGAGGTACTTCTCCACCAGTTCAATGGGAAACACTTCCGTCCCCGCTGACACGGGGGTGTGGGTGGTGAACACCGTGGATGCTCTGACATGCCGGGCGGCCTCTTCGAAAGCGACACCAGCCTCAACGTGTTCCCGAACGCGTTCCAGCATCATGAAGGCGGTGTGACCCTCGTTCGCATGCCATAGAGAAGGGCGCACGCCCAGTGCGCGGAGTATGCGCACACCGGCAACACCGAGGACGATCTCCTGCGCGATTCGCTGTTCTCGGTCTGCCGTATAGAGGCGGGACGACAGTTGGCGGTCCTCCGGAAGGTTGCCTTGCACATCGGTGTCGAGGAGGTATACCATCGTTCGACCGACCCTGACCTCCCATACCGCTACGGAAAGTGGTCGGTCGCCGAGTTGGATTCTCACCACAAGCTTGCTTCCCTGGTCAATGATGACTGGGTTGATGGGAGCCTCGTCGAAAATGAGCTGCTCGTCCGTTTCTACTTGCCAGCCATCGGCACTTATGTGCTGGTGAAAATAGCCCTGTGGGTACATTAAGCTGATGCCCACCAAGGGCACTCCAAGGTCGCTAGCCTCTTTACAGATGTCCCCAGCAAGGATTCCCAGGCCTCCTGCATACGTCCGAAGGGAATTGTGGATGGCGAATTCCATAGAGAAGTAGGCCACGGGGCCGTGTAGCCTATCGGGGTAGTTGGACGGGAACCATTTCCTTGACGTGGCCATTTCCTCATCGAATTCCGACATCACTGAGTCGTACAACCTGAGGAAAGTTGGATCGTTCGAAGCGGCCTGCAATTGCTCCAACCCAATATCCACCAACTGCTTCACCGGGTTATGGCCACTGGCCCTCCACAAAGAGTAGTCCAATGCCCGGAATAGAGCACGGGCACTGGGATGCCAACTCCACCACAGGTTGTTGGCGAGCTCGCTCAATCGCTCTATCCTCTTGAACCGCAACGGTTCAGCCAACACTTTTGTTACTCCTCCCTCCTGTGAAGCCACCCAGAGGGTACATTTACTTCACCACAGTATACCACCAAGCGCCATCATGAGAAACCACGGCGTGCGACCCCGTATGCCACATCCCAAGCGCGTAACACCTCCACCATGACGCCAGGCATTGGATCCCCATGACTGAACGACTAAAATGCTTCTCCCTGTGTATCTTTCGCAAGGCTAGGCGAGCGTCTGGGGCGTCAAATGACTTCTGTCAGGTGCGCATTGATTGGAAGGCAAGAGTTAGTGAGCGTGGGACGTCGCACACGGCGTAGTAGGCGATGAGACGCTCCAGGTCGGTGGCCTTTTTGGACGAAGCAAGCGCTCCCCCCGTATTGCATCAATAGAAACTGTTACCGAACGGGCATCGTTGCATCATAAATAAC
>CAZYLE010000034.1:1273-12182 GCA_964648675.1 uncultured Dehalococcoidales bacterium | reverse complement strand
TGTTTCGACCGATACGCATCTTCCCCATGCTGGGTGATGAGCTTCGAGAATACGCTCAAGGCTACGACAAGATCGTAGTCATAGAAGCCAATGACGGTCAGTATGCCTGTTTGGTTGAGCGTGAACTTAAGAGAGACGTGATCAAGGTACCGCTCCTCGGTGGGAGGATCAACCTTGATCTGGCCAGGAAAGGCTTGAGTGAAAAACTGGGAAGGGAGGTGTCATAATGTTCAAGGATCTTCTCAAGCTGGAGAAATTCCCCACTACCTGGTGTCCAGGCTGTGGGATTGGGCAGATAATGATTCAACTAGCCATGGTTATGGATGAACTCGGACTTGATCATACCAATTCCACGGTTATATCCGGAGTGGGATGCACAGGACGGATGGCTGGCTACTTCAATGTCGATGGCGTCTACACCCTGCATGGCCGCACCTTGCCTGTAGCCGAGGCAGTGAAGCTGGTGAACCCTAGTCTTAAGGTGATTGTTGTCTCTGGTGACGGTGATCTAGCCAGCATCGGTGGTAACCATCTATTTCATGCTGCCAGACGCAACCCAGACTTGACTGTGCTGTGCAACGATAATCAGGTCTATGGTCTAACCGGAGGCCAAGCAGGACCAACAACACCACGTGACACCAAAACAGTCAGTTCACCGGCTGGATCACTTTATGACCCGGTAAATCTACAAAACCTGATGAAATCTGGTGCCAGGTATTTCTATGCCAGAACGACTGTATATCATCAGCTTCACCTGCGCAACTGTATAAAGGAAGCCATCGCCTGGCCTGGCTTTGCCTTCATTGACATCATCAGCCAGTGCATCGAAAACAATGGGCGCAGGTTGGGGTTCAACTCCGCATATGAAATGCTGTTGCACTTCCGTAGAACATATAAGAGAGCCCCTGAGGGAGCGGAGACCCTGGGTTCTAATGAAATCGGCGTGGTCTACAAGGGATAAGAAGGAGCTACACATGGAAAAGATAATCATTTCGGGTGAGGGCGGCCAGGGAGTGCGGATAATTTCCCATACCCTGGCAACATTGCTGGCCAACCTTGGTTACGAGGTTAGCCTGCTGTACGATTATGACTCAGCGGTGAGAGGTGCCATGAGCGTAGCCTACCTTGTATTCGATAGAGAACCTATCGCCAACCCTGTGATTCAAGAGGCTGATATTCTGCTTAAGCTCTCAGACAAGGCAGAGGGACTACGAGCAGAGAAGACGGTGTGCGATACTGGCCTTTGCACCGATGAGGAAATCGACTTTGGCAAGCTTGGGATAGAGAAATTCGGCAAAGAGGTTTTTGGCAACATGATTGCTCTGGGGCGCCTAATGGCCATGGTGGGTGTTGAAATCTCAGAAGAGGAGTTGGCGAAGGGTCTTCCTCTAAAGTACAGAGAGGAAAATATAAATGCCGTACACTTCGGCTACTATCTGAAAGAGGAGGACCTCGAGCGAGGCCTCAAATCAAGAAAGATGCGCGATTTTGATTTCTCCAGTGAGCAGCCAGGGGCAATAGACCCAGTGGCCGAGAGCTGAATTTAGCTTTGGCCGGACAGCATCGGCTTGTGTTCTTGGCAGCGAGTGGATTTGTCGGACATGCTTTTCGGCGTAGTGATTGCCCTTACACAACGATAATTGAATCAAGGATTAAGAGGGCAGCCAAAATATATCTTAGCGTAGCAATTGTGGATGGAGTGAAATACAAGTCTGTCAGGTTAACCATGAAAACCTGGTGAGCTTGAAGATTTGCCTACTTCTAAAACTCAGGCTATTCTCTTGCTTGATATCGTCACCTGCGAAAGATAGACCTCCTCAACCCTTATGACCCCGACCTGCTTAATGTAGAAATAGATCTTTCCCTACAGCAGCGGTGTTTCTTTGGACAGCGCTTGTGTCATGCGAATGCGGCGCGGACGCTTTGCTTGCGTACGAGTCTAATGTCAAACTGAAACGGGAAAACTATGGCAACGATTTCGCTGAGGCCCAAGCCGCTCTGCAGCAGCTCAGGAACGAGTTGGCTGAATCAGGAGAGGATTCAAATCGGAATATGCCGTTCCTCAAACCGGCTGAGCAATTGGGCATCTGTGGCTTGTCAAAAGGGGTGACTGGTCATCTCGAAATGTGACGGACATATTGACCGCTTCGGTCTCTCTGCCTTCGTCTTCCGCCCAACCGGCCGCCTCTTATATCTCTAACGGGTCCCGTGACGTCGCTGTCTGACAGCGGCAAGGCCTCAATAACTAAGACGGTACGGTCCCTCAGTGTTTTTCCCTTGAGACTGTTGATTGCGGCTTCGCCTTCGGACTTGGAGGCCATTTCAACAAAACCATACCCCCTGGGCTGTCCGCTGCCTATGTACTTGTCGTTCATGATACTCACGGACACCACTTGCCCAAAGGCTATGAATTCTTGTCGCAGTTCTGCCTCAGTCACCTTGAGCGACAGGTTGCCGACATAGATATTCATGCAACCCCCCTTTGGCCAGAGCGAGGCTATCCTTCGCTAACTCTCTGTCCTCGGTGCTTCAGGCTACCGCTCTTCGGGCCCGCGCAGCTACCTGTACGTTATCAAGTGCGTCTGTCTATGGCCAGCCGATTCAGTATCTTCGACGCTTTCCTTGACCGGGCCTACCACCCCTTCGGCTGTCATAGTGCCCGCCGCCTCTGCCGCCATGGTGCCCGCCGCTTCTGCTGTCGGAACGAGGAAGGGCTTCATTGACCACGAGAGTACGGCCTCTCAGCTCTTTTCCGTTGAGTCCAGCAATTGCCGCCTCGCTTTCAGACCTTGTGGCCATTTCAACGAAGCCAAACCCCTTAGGTCGTCCGCTGTACTTGTCTGTCGGGATGGTTGCAGATGTTACTTGTCCGAAAGCGGCGAATTCCCCCATCAATTCCTCTTCGGTTACCTCGGAAGACAAGTTGCCCGCATAGAGTTTCATATCAATAGCCCCTTTCGCTAGGTTAGTTGGATTATGATGACTGACTGTCGCCAGTGCATCCACTACTCCGCCCGCTATGGCTAGGAGCATTGACCTGTCGAATGCTTTATAGCTCTCCGCAGTCTTGCGGACATTGTCTGCCTGTCGCGTCGTTATGTAGGCCTGTATGCTGGTTGATTCTCTGGGACACGAAATGGCGATGCGCAGTTGCCCCGGGCAGAATATCATCCATGCGTGTTGGCTGCTGAAGTCATATCAAGAAGTCCATTGGGTTTCAGCAACACGCAGGCAACATTCTAACAACGCAACGCCATAACGTATTTCAGGATACTATACACGCAAGGGGTTCTCACTCAGTGTAGAGCGTCCCTGGTGTCAGGCCAGCATTATCTGCTTGATCTAACTGTCTGGAAGCACTCGCGACAGTACACTGGTCTGTCGCCGCGAGGTTGGAAGGGTACTTCAGTGTCCTTGCCGCACGCCGCGCAAGTTGCGGGAAACATCTGGCGTCTTGAACCGTAGCTCGAGCCGCCATTGCCGTAGCGCTCTGACTTCCTCGCTTCGCGGCATGAGGGGCAGCGCTTCGGCTCGTTGTTGTAGCCTTTGGATTGGAAGAACTCCTGTTCCTCCACGCCGAAGGTGAAGGTAGCCCCGCAATCATTGCACTGCAGCGATTTTGCTTGAAACGTCATTTGATGACCTCCTCTCTTCTGAATGCTTGTTAGAGTCTTGGTCACCCAATACTTGGCTAGATCCGGGGCAATCTGAAGAAGTCTGCGATAACCTAAACTGTAACTAGTCTTTGTTATTATACCACAAAAAAAGCCACTTTGCAAAAAAATGCTATAAGCCCTTTGTACTCAGGCTATCCTCTTGCCCGGTATCGGCACCTGCGAAAGATAGACCTCCTCAACCCTTATGACCCCTACCTGTTTAATGTAGAAATAGACCTTTCCCTTCAGTTGCGGTGACTCTTTAGACAGCGCCTGAGCCATGTCATAGAGCAACCCCGATCTTTGAAATCCTTCGAAGGTGCCCTTCACCTGATATGATGACCAGGGGGCTTTATACACCGTCGCTGCAACCTTCTTGGTGTCGGTCAGGTTCTTTTTGGTCTTATTCATCAACATATCGGCGAATATCAGCATATCCTCGCCGGGCGCCATCAGCGAGGCGATAAAGGCACAGTTAGGCTTTCCGTCGGCATCAACAGTGGCAAGGAATTTCACCGCATCTGGGTCGTTGAAGAGGTCCATAACCTGTTTTGGCATCTTAGCCATGAGGCCACCTCCTTTTTTATCAGTTGCTATTTTGGCCCTACTTTGGCCTTTAAGCCAAACGACTCTACAATTCGTTTAAGCTCTTGCATGTGTTCATCAGTGGGTGGTTTAGTGTCGTTAAATTCATAATTGCGGTCTAATTGTCGGTATTTTGGCTCTCCTAGAGCATGGAATGGCAACAGGTCAACCCTGGCCACATTCTCCAATCTGCACACGAACTCCATAATACCCCTGATATTGTCCTCGCCATCCGTATATCCCGGGATCACAGGGACCCTGATAATCATGGGTGTCCCTTGACCACATATTCTTCTGGCATTCTCTAAGATTAACTCATTGGAAACCCCACCATAATTTTCATGTTTGACCGGGTCTATTTGTTTGATGTCGTAGAGCACCAGGTCAACATGCTTCAGGATCTTCTCCATGGTCTCCCACTTTACGTAGCCACTTGTATCCAATGCCGTATGTATGCCCCTTTCTTGGCACTCCCTGAGAAATTCCACCAGAAATTTAGGTTGCATCGTTGGCTCACCACCACCTACTGTAACACCACCACCCGAATTACAGTAGAACAACACATCCTTCTCAACCTCGGCAAATGCTTCCTTGGCGGTCATGTATTTTCCGATAAGCTCCCTGGCCCCGGCAGGGCACACCTCGGCGCATTTTCCGCAATTCTGGCACTTTCCCCTGTCTGTCCTCGGTCCATCCTCGGTAAAGGTGATGGCCCCTTCAGGGCAAGCATCCACACACCTTTTACATCCGATACACCTGATATCGTTAAATACAATCTCAGGTTGAGACTTCTGGCCCTCGGGGTTATGGCACCACAGGCATCTCAAGGGGCAACCCTTCATGAAGACTGTGGTCCTGATGCCTGGCCCATCTTCTGTTGAATACCTCTGTATATTGAATATAAGACCCTGTTTCCCTCGGGCCTTCTGGCTCATTTCCACCTTTCTCACAGTTTGTGTTCTATTCTAGCTATGATCTCATCCTGCAGGGCGCGGCTCAGGCCTACGAAGTAGGCGTTATACCCAGTGACCCTCACCAGCAGGTTCTGATAGCTTTCCTGGTTTCTCTGGGCATCTCGCATGGTCTCCGCATCTATCACATTAAACTGAAGAGAGGTACCGCCAAGTTCATTATATGTCCTCAGAAGAGCAGCAAAATTATCCAGTTGCTCATCGGTCTGCAGCGCAGTGGGATTGATAGTCATTGTATGGGAGGCTCCGGAGGGGAGGATGTCGAAACCCAATTTTGCCACCGATTTTATGGCAGCCGTCGGCCCCTTGACATCGCAGCCCTGTGATGGGGAGACGCCGTTTGATAGCGGTTCACCGGCTCTTCTGCCGTTTGGCGTGGCTGCGGTAAAGGCTCCATCATGGATGAAATGGTTCCAGGAAAGGTATCCCGCTCTGAACCTTTTCCCGGTTGGGGTTATATACTTGCTCAGCTCGTGGCACCAGAAGCGGAATATATCCCTGGCGATAGAGTCAACATAATCATCATCGTTCCCAAATTTGGGCGCCTTGGTGAGCAGTATCTGGCGTATGTCCTCTTTTCCCTCGAAGTTCGTATGTAGAGCTTGCAGCAGCTCTGCCATGGTTAGCCTCTTATCCTCAAAAACGACCTTCTTAATCGCCGCCAGCGAATCGGCGGCAGTAGCTATTCCAACACCATTGAAGGTGGTGAAGTTGTAGACCGCTCCGCCATCCCTTATATCCCTTCCCTTCTCCATACACCCATCAATAACTGCCGACAGGAACGGACATGGCACGTATTTGCCCCTCATGGCATCGCAGGCCGATGTTATCCCGGTTACGTATTGTATCGTCGCCCTGAGTTGCTGCTTATAGGCTTCCATCACCTGCTCAAAGCTTTCGAATTCTAGCGGGTCTCCGGTCTCTGTCCCCAGCCGCTCCCCGGTATACCAATCTTTGCCATCATTCAGTGCCAGTTCCACGCTCTTGGCAACATTGAAATGCACATCCACCGTTCCTGAGGTATCCTTGCCCTGGGCCGTGTTCTCCAAACAACCGACCACGCCATAATCAACGGCATCATCATGAGACATCCCCTCCCCCTCCAGGGCCTCAATGACGATCTTATCGAAGTTGAGGATAAAAGGAGAGCCCTGCGTATCGCGTACCATCTGGCAGGTTTTAAACAGGAGCTCTTTCGGCGTCCCGGAATGAATCCTCAGGTTTAGCTTGGGCTCCAGCATATTCAATTCCTGGAATGCTTCCAGTATCAGATAGGTCAAATCGTTAGTCAGGTCCTCCCCATTGGCTCCCTGACCTCCGAGGGTGATGAGCTGGCCAAACCCTGCATTTCGGCCATGGGGCCCTCCGGTCGTCTGGTAATCATAAGCGTAGTTGTGCTTTACGGAGAAGCACTGAAAAAGCTCCTTCGCCTCCTCCCTGCTCATCCTCCCCTCATCCATATCTCTTCGATAGAACGGATACAGATACTGGTCGAGCCTGCCGTGGGAGACGCCGGGGCCGGGGTATGACTCAGCCATCATCTCCACCATATGGGAAAACCAGGTAGCCTGCAGGGCCTCGTAAAATGTCCTCGCTGGATTATATGGAACCCAGTCACAGACCTCCGCGATCTTTATAAGCTCTTCCTTTCTCCTGACTTTCCTCTCCTTCTTAGCCAACCTTCTCGCCTCCTCAGCGTAGCGATGGCTGAAGTCTCCTATGGTATCACAGCAGATTATTATCGCCTTCAAAAACTCCCTTTTCGCCTCAGATGCGGTTCTCTCAAGGAGCCCCTCCGCCTCCTCCTTAATCCCTTTGAAGCCTATTTGCAACACCTTGGCATGGTTCTGGATGATATGGCCGGGAGTTATGCCGCCACATGAAAGGCCACGGCTGAGTATCCTCTCTGATTTCTCGATGAGCTCGGCCTCGATTCTTATAAATTCCTCAGTCTCCTCCTCAGTGAGGCATGTGGATAGGCTGGTACAGAACCTGCCTCCCACAATGAGCTCATCGTCGAGGATGTCAACGGGTATCTCCTGAAGCACCCTGTGGAATAGAAGCGCCTTTCTGATAATCAAGGGTTGCTCCCAGAACTCAACAGGCATATACAAATTTATCGCCATCGCTGCCAGGCCATCCCTGTTTGCCTGGAGCACCCCTCCCAGCATATCTGGCACCGAAATGAAATCCAATATCTGATAGACCACGTCGTTGGGTACGCCAGTGGTAAATGACATTACGTTATTCTGGAACTCTCGCCGTTCATCCATGAAGTAGTAATCCCTCAGGTGTTTTATCCTCGGTGATAGCATCTCTGAAGCTTCCCACATTTTTTGCTCAGCCATGTTCTTCACTCCTCCCTTCTTATACTTCTATGTCTTTCCAACACAGTTGTAAATCATGATGGGTAGACCCTATGCGTACTGCCTTAGCCCTTGCTTTACCCTACATAAGCCAATTGAAGCAGGTTCAGGCGAATTGATGTGTGATTAGATTCGAATGAACAAGATTGCCCACCAGCAGGATTCGAACCCCAGTCAACTAAAAGTATAACATAACGATACCAGTCGGGGTAACATGTCGATTGCTTTAGAGGAGCATCTGCTATTGAGCATAGCGCTATTCTGTGACCTGCGTGAACAAACTGGACAAATTTGTGGTGATTGACCACTCATCCTGGAGGACATAGCACCAAAGTATGTCGGCGAACCAAATATTACGCCATCAGCCCACTCTAAATCACTATGCTTATTAAATCAGGGCGGACTACTGGGCGCTATCAAGCACCATTCACAGCAGGTGCAGGTCAGATTCCAGTGCGCGGACGCGTTCGGTCAGCGTTGGTATTGAATCGTGGTCGGTTACGGACGGGCGCAGCGGGGTGATGGATATCTGACCTGCATAGATAGCCCATATGTCGGTGCCTTCGTGGATACCCAGTTCGACTGCCCTTTGCGCGCTCCAGGGGTAGATATGACGGCCGTTTTGCTGGCTGGCCACCAGCCTAACATAGCTCCTTGATGCAGCTTTCGTGACGGCAATGCCCTTGATAAGTTCTGGAAGAATGCTGGGCACATTAACGTTCAATATAGCTCCGTCTGGCATCGCCTCGCTTTTCATGTTCAGCGCCAACAACTCAGCGAGCTTCGAGGCGACATCGAAGCGCATATGCGGCGCCTCGCCCTGGATAGCCAGGGACACCGCCATCGATGGTATCTGCTGATAGTAGCCCTGCAAGGTGGCCATGACAGTGCCAGAATAGAGGATATCGGTGCCCATATTGCCGCCGAGGTTGATGCCAGAAACGATGAGGTCGACGTCCCCTTGAGCCAATCGCCACAAACCCATTATTACGCAGTCGGTGGGGGTTCCCCCTACAGCGTACGCGCTAACCCCATCGATGGATGAGGGCACCTCGACAACACTCATGCCACTATGCATCGTGACCGATGTGCCTGCTCCGCTTCGCTGCATGTCGGGGGCTACCAACAGCGTTTTCCCCAGGTGGCTCATAGCTTCAGCCAGAGCCCAGACGCCGGGCGAATCGATGCCATCATCGTTGGTGACCAGGATCGTCATCTGGGTTCCCCCATTGAGCGGAGACATAAAAGCAAAGCCATGTTGTCCTGAATACCCTCACCACTACTGTTCATATTTTAACTTGCCCTGGCGGGCTGTCAAGGCCATCAACAAGTACACGAAGATTACACCGTGCAAACCCTGTGCGGCAGCACTTGAAAGAGACGTGCTACACCAACCACCCAGTGGATAAATCGCTTTGAACCGGAAGCCATATTGTGCGGTCGCGTCGGTGCTTAATGCTCATCCGCATACGTCAGGCTACATTACCCCATGTGGTTTCTTTAGTGTCATGGCGAAAGAGCGAAGGAAGGCGAGATGTAACTAAGACACAAGCGGTTTACAAATGGGTCTGGTGCGGCTTGCAGTGTGCGTTGCCAAGGCGCCCTCACATGGCTGACAGCCTGCATCTGCTATTCATGTAAGTTTGTTAGATTAGCTGCTAATTAGAAGGTGGACACCCCAAAACCGAGCGATTCACGCTTCCTCCCCCCTCCTTCCGACCGCTCGGCAGCACGATTTTATGAGAACGTATGATGTAAATTAACCCCGCTGCGAAGGTGATGACGGCTTGGTCGTAGGTCAGGCTGCCGAAGGCCGAGTGGCAGAGGCTCGAAAAGCGCCACAGGCGGAGAAAGGTGAACATTCACCCATCGGCAGCGCTGATTCTGGGTCGAAGGGGCAGCGAAAAGAGTGGCCTGAGCCTACAGTCTATCGGAGCCTTTCACGCACAGGTGCACGCCTCGCGTTCTGCAACGGTGGCTCACTGTGAACCTGCGTCATCGAATGGCTGCGTAGCTGACCGCAGCCGGCATCTATGTCTAACCCTCTTTCCTGTCGGAGCGTGCAGCCGATGTACAGCCGCTTCAGTTCTCTCTGAAAAGCGAGGATAGTGCCACGAGGTGGTGGCCCGAACCTGCCCTCGCCGGTGCGATTGGCTGGAATGAGATTGACGTGGCAGTTCAACCCGGCAAGCAGTCGGGCCAGGAGTTGGGCATGGTGTATGGAGTCGTTTATGTCCTTAAAGAGTATGTACTCAAAGCTGGGCCGGCGCCCAGTTCTTTCGAGGTATTCGCGGCATGACGGAATGAGTTGCTCAAGAGGGTATTTCCTGTTGATCGGCACGAGTTCGTTGCGCAACGCATTTTCAGCGGCGTGCAGGGACACCGCCAGCCCTACCTGGAGTCTCTCGCGACTCAAGCGCTTTATCTGGGGCACCAGCCCAGCGGTGGAGATAACCATGTTGCGAGCGCCGAGGCCGAAGCCCTGGGGTGAGTTGAGCATGTCTATCGCCTGCCAAAGGGCGTCGTAGTTTGCCAGAGGCTCGCCCATGCCCATGAATACCAAGTTGGTAATGCGGCCCGCCGGCAGCCCCGGTCCGCTGGGCGCTTCCCTACATTGCTCTTGAACCAAGCGTGCGAAGTACAACACCTGGTCGATTATCTCGCCAGGGGTCAGGTTGCGCTCGAATCCCTGCTGGCCGGTGGCGCAAAAAGGGCAGCCGATAGGGCAACCTACTTGTGTGGATAGACACACGGTGTGCCGCGGCTTGCCTGCGCCAGCCGAATAGGACATGAGCGTGGATTCAATAGTCTTCCCGTCGGGGAGGGCTAAGAGTGCTTTGACCGTGTCATCGTGTCCAATGACTTCGTGAGCTGTGGTGATGCAGTGGAGGTTAATCTCTTGAGCAAGTCTCTGTCGGAACTGCTTGGGCAGGTTGGTCATCTCGTCCCAGGTGAAAGCCAGTCCCTGATATATCCATCGCTGAAGCTGCGTGGCCCTGTAGGCCGGCTCGCCCAACGCCAATACCAGCTCCCGGATTTGAGTGCTCGTCAGGTCGGTAATGCAGTCAGACTTCATCAGTGGCTTCGTCACCATATCCTTAGCCTCCTGGGGTCATCGGTTCCCATTATATCTATTTCCTGCCACCGGGAGCGTCTCAGCCCTTTCATTCTACGTCACTTCTTCCTTACTCATGGATTGCATGTGAGCCAAGCAGGGCGAGGCTGTTCTAGTGAAGGTTGTCGGATTGGGGGTTTTAGCAAAGAGAAAGCCGCCATCTCAGGCGGTTTTCTCACCGATTTCGTATCTGCAATCGGGTTTTCAGGCTAGCTG
>CAZYLE010000034.1:1021-1263 GCA_964648675.1 uncultured Dehalococcoidales bacterium | reverse complement strand
GACGGCTATTGTAGCACTATGTGAATTGTCGGTCAACGCGATTGCGCTGAACGAGATGGACAATTGTTATCTAATGAACAAAGCAAGCGATTGTTACCTGTCCCCAATGTTAGGACTCACGTTGACTGAGTTGTAGCTTGCCCAATGCCGCCTCCAAGTTTTCGGTTTTTGTTTGCCGTAATATTTCTTTTTCATATTCTTTCATTAGCGGCGTCTCAATACCGGCAGACTTAACATTAATG
>CAZYLE010000034.1:0-1011 GCA_964648675.1 uncultured Dehalococcoidales bacterium | reverse complement strand
AGCTTATGCCGTCTCTGCCTCTTTCAGTTTTCCTAACACTTTCAATGGCCAGCCTAGCCAATTGGTTTGAGGTGCGCTCCTTTATGTTTGGCTCAATGGCAGTGTATATCGTGGTCGCTATGCCAGCAAAATCCTTGAGCTCTTTTATGCACACGGTGTTTGGACCAGGAATACGGCAGGGCTTATACGACTTCTCACTGCAAACCTGATGTATCTCCCGACGGTACAACATATCTTTTGCTTCTTTTACTGTTACCTGCTCTTTCAGAACCAGTATGACTGCCTTCACCGGTGCCCCACATTCCTGCACAGGGACCAACGTGGGTGCTCCACCACGTGAGGAACTACTACGAGCAAATTCAACGTTGAAAGGCGTTTTGACACTCTGAAGTTTATGCGAGATCACAGCGCTGATTTCGCATCCAGGGTCGTCTATCAAGGAACCGTAAGCCAAGATACCGACACTGGTCACAATTCTATTTCCTTCGTTCTTGTTATCGCTCATCAACAATCCGCTAGATTGTTGTGTAGATAACAGAATTCAATTCTTGCTGCATATCCAGCACCACAGGCTCATACAGCATCATGTCTTGATGCCGGTGGCAATAGCGCCGGTACCGTTAATCTTCCCCACAATCGCTCCAGCCGAATTCTTGAAGTATCTGTCTTCGAGTTCCGGTTTCCCACTGTGGTCTTTCAGGGAAAACCCATGCCTGCTAAGAAACCGCTTAACCTCGCCTTCTTCAAGGGCAAATGTCCACTCCTCGCCGACTTTCGCCAGTGTCTTGAGAGAGAATTCTCTATCACCGTAGTACTTGTTTTCTTTTCGTAGAACACCGGCATATATGTAGTCAAAAACAATCAGACTTCCCATACCAGAAAAGTCTTCGATGAAGCGGAAGGTGCTTTCTACGGCATCTTGAGGTAAATACATTGTCACTGCTTCCAGGAGGAACGGGGATTTTCTACCGGCAACAAACCCAGCTTGGGCCATTTTATCTGCCACACTCT